>CALLKH010000510.1 GCA_938008425.1 uncultured Planctomycetaceae bacterium
TGATGTGTGCCGAGCGACGCGACACACGGGTTAAGTTCTTCCGATTTGGGAATCAATCGCTCGGGCAGATTCCATTGTTATGCGCACCCGTTCAAGTCTCGCCTCGGTCCGCGAGTTCGTCCTCGATGCCGACCAGAACCATCTGGCCGCGTTTGTCCATCGAGCTGACGACGATGGCGACCACTCCCGAAACGACGAACGCCGGCGGCAGTTCTGAAAGCGCCGCAAAACTTCCGCCTATCCAGGGCAACATCGGCGCGACGAACTTGAAGAACGGTACGCTGGCGAAACCGGCCAGCATCGCGGCGAGCGCGCCGCGCGCGGTCAGCTTCGACCAGAACAGCGATAGAATCATGGTCGGGCAGAATGTCGCCGAAATGCCCGACCAGCCGAAAATCGCGAACCAGAAGACCGTTCGATCGGGGACCAGCGCCGCCACGCTGAATGCGATGGCCAGCGCGCACGCCGCCAGAATAAACGTCATGGTGCGGCTTCGTCCAAGCAGTTGATCGTCGGGCATGTCCGGGTGCCGCACCTTCTGGTAGTAGTCCCGCACGAACGCGCTCGACGCCAGCACGAGCAGCGAATCGACCGTCGACATGATGGCCGCCAGTACGATGGCGATGTACAGGCCCACCATCCACTCCGGGACGGCCTCCGATACCAGCCTGGGCAGGACCTTCTGTGCGCCCTGGCCGAGCTGTTCGGTGGCGCTTTGTGCCGGCGTGACGAAAATCGCCCGGCCGACCATGCCGACGAGCACCGCGCCCGTGTCGGCCAGCAGCGTCCAGCAGATGGCGACGATCGCCCCGGGACGAATCTCCTTGACCGAGCGCATCGACAGGAATCGAACGAAAATCTGCGGCGAACCCATGAACCCGAGGCCGATCGCGAGAAATCCGAGGATGGCGAAGAACGATGTCGCGCTGGCGCCGTCCGGCCCCCACAGTGAGACCAGCGTCGGGTCCTGTTCGCGAAGCGCGTCCACCGTCGGCGCCATGCCGCCGGTCAGCGCCAGGCCGAAAATCGGCAGGGCGACGAGGCCAATGACCATGAGCGTGCCCTGAAACACATCCGACCAGACCACGGCCACAAAACCGCCGCTCACGATGTAAACAAGCACGACGGCGAATCCGATAAGCGCCCCAATGAAATAGTTCCAGCCCAGGAAGCCCTCAAATGCCGTACCGATGGCGTCGATCTGGGCGCTCACGTAGATCGTCACGAACACGACGAGCGTAAACGCGGCCACCAGTCGAATGAGATGGCTGTCGTCGCGCAGGCGTGACTCAAGATAGTCGGGGATCGTGATGGAGTCGTAACGATTGGTCAGCAGCTTGAACCGCCGGCAGAGCAGAATCCACGCCGCGCCGACGCCGAGCACTTCTCCCACGACGACCCAGAGCGCCTGGGCTCCCACGGCGGCGCCCATGCCCGTCAGGCCGATGAGCAGCCACGCGGATTCACCCGTGGCACGAGATGAAAATGCCGCCGCCCAGAAACCGAATCGTTTGCCGCCCGCGTAGTAGTCGCGCAGATCCTTCATTCGCCTCGACGCCAGCGCGCCGATTAGCAGCAGGACCCCCAGGTAAAGAACGATTCCGATTAACTTCATGAATTCACGTAACAGCCATCAGAAAGTGGCGCCGACGCGCTGCCCGATCAGAACGTGGCCGGCGTGCAGGCGCTGACGATCTCGCAGACTTCGGTGCCGGTGTTTCGAAAGCGATGGGGCAGCCGGCTGTTGAAGTAGTAGCCGTCGCCCGGGCCGAGCACCTGGCACTGGCCGCCGACGGTCACCTCAATATTGCCACGAACGACGACGCCGGACTCTTCGCCTTCGTGAGAGAGCATCGTCGGCCCCGTGTCGCCGCCGGGGGCGTACGTTTCGTGCAGCACCTGGAGCTTTCTGTGGTTCAGCCCCGCGCCGACCTGCCTCAACACCAGCGGGCCGTCGGCGATGCGGGTCATGTCGGCGGCGCGATAGAAGGCCCGCGTGTCCGGCTTGAAGTCGTTGGAAAAGAACTCCGCAAGCGAAAGCCCGAACGCGGCCAAAATTTTCTTCAGCGATGCGACCGACGGGCTCACCCGGTTCTGCTCGATCATTGAGATCGCGCCGTTCGTCATGCCGGCCAGGCGGGCCAATTCCCGCTGCGACATCCCGTAGACCTGCCGAAGTCGGCGGAGATTCTCGCCCATCTGGATCTGCACGGTGGGTCCGTCCTCCGATTTCGCATCGTGCGGGCCCGCGCCTTCGGTTAACATTTTAGCCATCATCTGTTGCCTAAAAAAACTCGAAGCTTGCTCTTGCGGTCATTATAGCCGATAGTGTTTAATATATCAATCGGGCGGGCGGTTGTCAGATCCGTCCCAAAACCTGCATGTCGATTGGATGCCCATGGACGCCAAAGATTTGATCGCCCGCCGACAGGCCGTCACGCCGAGGGGAATTCCCATGGTCACGACCGCCGCCGTCGCCCGGGGACGCGGTGCCCTTCTCATTGACATGGCCGGCCGCGAGATGATCGACTTCGCCGGGGGGATCGGTGTCGTGAACGCCGGCCACTGTCATCCGACGGTGATTGAAGCGATTCATCGTCAGGCCGCGACGCTCGCGCACACCTGCATTCACGTGGCGACTTACGAGCCATACCTCGCGCTTTGCGAGAAACTCGCCGCGCTCCTGCCGCATGGCGACAGGACAAAGGTCATGCTGGTCAACACCGGCGCCGAGGCGGTTGAAAACGCCGTCAAGATCGCGCGACAGGCGACGAATCGTCCGGCCATCATCTGCTACACCGAGGCGTTTCACGGTCGAACGATGATGGCGATGTCGCTGACGTCGAAGTACGGATACAAGGTCGGTTGCGGCCCGTACGCGCCCGAAGTCTATCGACTGCCGTTTCCAAATCTGTACCGCCACGGCGACGGCCTGAGCGAGGATGCGTTCGTCGCCCGCGAGTTGGCGCGATTCAGGGATTCGCTCGTCACGATGGTGGCGGCGGAACAGGTTGCGGCGGTGATTCTGGAGACCGTGCAGGGCGAAGGGGGCTTCGTTCCCGTGCCGTTCGGCTATCTTCGCGGGCTACGCGAGCTGTGCAATGAGTTTGGCATCCTGCTGATTCTCGATGAAGTGCAGTCGGGCTTCTGCCGCACGGGGCGATGGGCGGCCTATGACCATTACGGCGTTGTTCCCGACATTTCCACCTGGGCGAAGTCAATGGGCGGCGGCCTTCCCATCGGGGCGGTCGTCGGCAAGGCCGATGTCATGGACGGCGCGCGGCCGGGAACCATCGGCGGCACTTACGGCGGAAATCCGGTCGCCTGCGCGGCATCGCTCGCCACGATTCAGGTCATGGAGGAACTGGGGCTTTGTGAGCGCGCCGTCGAGATCGGCGGACGCGTCACCGAGTGTTTCAGGGATCTGCAACGCCGCCATCCGAACTGGATCGGCGATGTTCGCGGTCTCGGCGCGATGGTGGGCATGGAGCTCGTCACGGACGGCGACCCCGCAAAGCCGGCCACTGAGCTTACCGGTGAAGTGCTCAGGAATTGCGTGGCAAGCGGACTGCTGATCATCGGCGCGGGCGTGTACGGCAACGTGATTCGCTTTCTCGCGCCGCTGGTGATCACGGATGAACAGCTCGATCGCGGACTGAGTATTCTCGCGGACGAAATCGCGAAAGCCGTGAACCGTCGATGATGGAACCTGCGATCCGGCGCGCAGCTAAGCGCCGGCCAGTACACCGTTGAGGCGCCGGCGGAAGACCGGCACGATGAAAGTTGGAGTAATTGAATGACACCATTCGCCATCGGCGGCATGCAGCTCAGCGTTTCCGGGTTGCGCGACAACCTGCCCTACATACAGGCCAAGCTGGACTACTTCATGTACCTGTTCCCCTGGGTGCAGATGGTGGTGTTCAGTGAACTCGCCGCCCATGGCCCGAATCCCGCCAAGGCCGAGCCGGTTCCGGGACCCGCGGAGCGCAAATTCCAGGACATGGCCGCGAAACACAAGATCTGGCTCATCAATGGCTCGCTCGTCGAACTCGCCGACCAGAAGAGGTACAATACGCTTTCGGTCATCGATCCAACCGGCAAGGTC
>CALLKH010000511.1 GCA_938008425.1 uncultured Planctomycetaceae bacterium
CGGGCGCGTGTCTCGAATTGAAGCGGATCCATCGCAGCGTCAGCCTTCCGGCACCGCTCCGGGACGGGGCGGCTCTGATTGCCACATGCAGCGTTGATACCAGGAAAAGGGCGCTTTTCTAGATTCCGGAACTCGCAAACGACAAAAAAATCGCCGGGACCGCTGGACAGCCCCGGCGATTCATTGAATTCACGAGCAGCGGCGAATGCGCTATGTTCCGACCACCATTCGAACGATGTCCTGATAGGTCACCAGGATGAACACCGTCGCGATCAGCGCGATGCCGAGCAACTGCGTTGCGACCTGCATCTTGATGCTGACCGGCTCGCCGCGAACTTTTTCCAGGATCAGAAACAGGAAGAGGCCGCCGTCCACGATCGGCAACGGCAGGAAGTTAATCACCGCGAGATTGGCCGAAATCAGGCCGAGGAAAAACAGCAGCGCGGTAAGTCCGCTCTGCGAGACTTTGGCGCCGACATTGGCGATTCCCAGCGGGCCGCTGACGTTGCTCAGGCCGACGTTTCTCGTCAGCAGCATGTGATAAAGCGTCTGCACGGTGTAAACCGTCGAACGATAGGCCTGCTTGATTCCCGCGGCACACGCCTCGATCGGATTCGCGATCGCATGCTTCTCAAACAGGGAATAGCAGCCGAACGTAAACGGAAAGTACAGGACGCGCGCGATCCAGGGGTCGGTGCCGTCGGGCGTCACGGTGTAGGTTCCGGTCTTGCGTTCACCATTGACCGTGACGTATTCGATCGTGACCGTCTTTCCGACGGCATCCTTCAGCAGCTGTTCGGCTGCGCGCCAGTCGGGCAGGGCATACGGCAGGGTTCGATCCGTGCCGTCCTTGGGATCCTTGCGCGTCACCATGCAGCTCGACTTGCCGTCGATCTTGATGATGCGATCCTCGATCCCGAGATTCAGCGCCGCTTGAACGCAGTTCGGTACGTCGAAGGTCGTGGTCGCGATCTTGTCGACCAGGCGATACTCAATCGTCGCCCGCTCGCCGGCCTTCCTTTGAAACGCCTGGCTCAGTTCGGACCAGTTGCGCATCGGCCACCCGTCCACCGAGAGGATCACCGCGCCGCGTTCGAGGCCCGCCTCGGCGGCCGGGGTCGTCGATTCTCCGAATTGCCTGACCACATCCGCCACGACAACCCGATCTTCATTGAGGCACTGAATATTCGCGTCGACCTTCGGCGGCAGATCGCTCATCAGGGCGAACGGCTTGATCGGAATGATGGGCTTCAAGACCACAATGTCGATGTTTTCGAACCACTTGCGCCATCCATCCGGAGAATTCACCGATGCCAGCGCTTCCGTCAGGCTGGTGATGTCGTCCTCGGGCAGTCCGGCCTCCGCCGCAATGGCCCGGACCGCCTCGCGGCCATGGGCCGGGTTCGCAAGCCCCGGGCGGATACAGGCCTCGCGGTGATCAATGCAGAAGTCGACGGCCGCGGGGGTGAGTGTCGCATGCTTGACGCCGCGGCGGCGCACCTCGATTTCGGCGCCCGTTGTGCCCGCCTCCTTCAGTGCGTCCTCCATCTCTGAGTAGGTGGGGAATTCGTACTTCCCGATCCGCGTAATCACGTCGCCGTTTTCCACGCCGGCCTTGCCGAATGAGGAGTTCGGGAGAACGGAGAGAACGGTCAGTCTGGGAACGAGTCCGAGCAGGGAGGCCGAGCCGGGACTGGCATCGTCATACGGCAGCGGCAGCCACACGGCGCGGGCTTCGACCGTGACGGTATTCGTTTCGATCTCCGGATCGAACTCGATGAGCATTTCCGGCTTCAGGTCATCCGGGTTCTTCGGGCGCTTGACGACGAGTTGAACCGGAGCACCGCGGGCCTCCATCATCTGCCGGCGCACCACGCCGATGTCCTCGACCTTGATCGATTTGCCCTCGACGATCATTTCATGGATTTCGTCGAACGGCTTCAGCTCGTTTGTCCTTGCGGAGTCCGGCGATTTCAGAAGCAGTTCGCCGACGCGCCGATTCTCGGGGCCCGCGATGCCGATCTGGCGACGCTCGCTGGTCTCGATGTATTCCGGCCGAATCTCGGGTGAGGGCGACACGATCTTTCCGTCGCGTTCGACGGTCATGACCAGCACTTCGTCGGGGTCTGAGAGGACGATCCGCTGAGTCAGGTCCGCGAAGTTCATGATCTTCGTGCCGTTCATCTCAAGGATCTTGTCGCCCGGGAGCAGCCCCGCGCGTCCGGCGGGCGAATCAGGAACGACGTATGCAGCGACGGACGGCGGCTGCAAGAGTCCGACCATGTTCACAATCGTGAACACGATTGCCGCGAAGATCAGATTCATGACAACGCCGGCGCAGACGATGACCATGCGCTTGCCGACCGGCTTGCTGGTGAATGAATCCGGGTTTTCCTTCACCTTGAGCTCGCCGGACTTGTCGACGACGAAGTCCTCCTGACCGAGCATCTTGACGTAGCCGCCCAGCGGCAGAACGTTGAAGGAATATCGCGTCTCGCCCCTGGTGAAGCCGAACAGCTCGCGGCCGAAGCCGATGGCGAACCGTTCCACCTTCACCTTTGCCCACTTCGCCGCCAGGAAGTGGCCGAGTTCGTGAACGAACACCACCAGCGAGAAGCCGAGGATGATGAGCACGTAGGACCAGACCGTCGTCACCCAGGCGGGCATTTCGGCCAGAACCAGTAAGGAACCGTCAGCTATGCTTTGCTGCATCGTGCAACCTCGCTCCGGGCCCAGGCATCGACGCGATAGAGCGTCTCCAGGCTCGGGCTGCCTTCAAACTCATGACGCCCGAGGACGTCCTCCACGATATCTACAATCCGCAGGAAACCGATGCGGTCGTTTCGGAACAGTTCCACGGCCGCTTCATTCGCCGCATTGAACGCCGCACCCGCGGTGCCGCCTTTTTTCGCCACTTCACGTCCCAGTCGAAGCGAGGGGAAGCGGGTTTCATCCGGCGGCTCGAAGTGCATGCGGCCCAGCTTTGAAAAATCCACGCGATCGCTGCATCCAGACAGCCGTCGCGGATAGGTCATGGCGTACTGGATCGGCGTCCGCATATCGGGGCTGCCGAGCTGGGCCACCATCGACCCGTCATGAAACGCCACCATCGAGTGAATGATCGCCTCCGGGTGGATGACCACTTCAATACGATCCGGGTCCACGTTGAACAGCCAACGTGCTTCGATGATCTCCAGCGCCTTGTTCATCATTGTAGCGCTGTCGATCGTGATTTTCGGACCCATGTCCCACGTCGGGTGCTTCAGTGCATCGGCCTTTCCGGCCGTTCGCATCTGTTCCAACGTCCAAGTCCGAAACGGGCCGCCGGAGGCCGTCAGCAGGATTCGCTCGATCTCCTCGTGGCTGCCGGAATGGAGGGCCTGGAAGACCGCGGAATGCTCGCTATCGACCGGAATCAACTGCGCCCCGGATCGGGCGGCGGCATCGACCATGAGCTGCCCGGCGACGACCAGCGACTCCTTGTTCGCCAGGCCGACGGTCAGGCCGCGTTCGACGGCCGTCAGGGTCGCGGCGAGGCCGGCCACGCCGACGATACCCGCCAGAACGAAGTCGCACTCGGTCTCTTTCACGAGCTGCACGAGCGCGTCCGGTCCGCCGAGGACTCGGGTCTGTGCCCCGGACCGCCGGAGGCGATCCTCGGCTCGTTCGGCGGCTTTCGCGTCGGAAAGGGCGACGCAGCGGGAACGGTATCGCTCGGCCTGCTCGGAGAGCCGTTCCCAGCTCGTTCCGGCGGCGAGGCCGACGATCTCAAACTCGCTCGGGAGGTTGTCGGCGACACTCAGCGCGCTGCGGCCGATGGAGCCGGTGGAACCCAGAATAATGACCCGTTTGGGCATGTGCGGAATCTTCACCTCCGCCGCTAAGCGGTGGGGCGAATGATAGACCGAAGCGGTGGGGCGGGCAACCGAAGGTGGTCGGCGACGCAGGCCCCCGGGGAGCGGGTTACAGCCCCGGTTCCGAGTGCATTTGGTGCAGCAGCACGAGCGTCCAGAGGTTCTCGAATTCCAGCCGGCTCATGTGCGGAAGGCGGCGTTCGAGCGCCGTGCGATCCACCAGTTCGCCGAAGCCGTCGTCGCTTGCGAACTTGGCGCTGATGATCTCCCGGCGATCGGCGGGCACGACGAACGGCCGTCGGCGTCCTTTGATCATGCGTCGAATCGTTTCGGTCACCGGGACCGGTAGGCTCATCGCCAGACTTTTCAGCCGGTACTTGAGTGGCCGGATCGGGCTGGACATCGGCACGCCGAGTCCGGCCTCGACGACGGCCGCGGCCTTGGGGGAAACCGCCTTGAGGAAGGCGACGTACAGTGCGTCGCCGGATTTTACGGCATCGGGGATCCGCATCGTTCGCTCGAAGATCGAAAAGTAGTTGAACGGAGACGTCTGCCACAGAAAGAAGCGGGCGCGATCTTCGCCCGGGAAGAGCCAGTTCATTCCCCGCTCATATCGCCGGAAGTGAACCGCCTTCTGAGCGACCGATCGCTCCGGGTAGGCGTCAATCCGCTCGCGCAGGGTTGAATCGAGCGTGCCCGGCGCGAGCCGCATGATCGATTCGGCCTCGCGGACCGGCGTCGCCTTGGCGTGGGGACGCAGGAGCTTTGCGACATACTGATCGATCGTGAGCGACTGCGCGGGCCGCAAGTCGGGAAAGATGAAATCGCCGCCATCGCCGGTGATGTAGATCGCATCGTCGCCCCAGTCGGCGACGAGTTGCTCAAGAAAGAGCAACAGCGATCCGTGGGCGATGGAGTTCAAACCCGACAGCGCTCGCAATAGAAACCGCTCTGCGTCCGCGGCCGGCTCGCCGAGGCGGTAGAGGCGCCATGGAATTCCGAGCGCGGCGGCCACCACTTCCGCTGCCGCCGCATCGTTGCGCGCGATGCCCTGCGCATCGAGATATGTCGCGGCGACGCATGGGATTTTTTCCCGCGCGAAGACTCCGGCGATCACCCGCGAGTCCTTCCCGCCGCTCAGGCTGAGAATCCGCTGGCCGGCGAGCGCGGGGGACGCCAGCGGCCGGCACCGCTCGGCCCAGAGGCCGGCCAGTTCGTTTGCGTAATCGTCTGCGGATTTGCCCGGCGCGTCCTTGTCGTCGAAGTTGGACGTGTAGGTCGAGTGGATGGCGGCCTTCACCCGGCCGCCTTCGGCCTGCACATCGAACACCACGCCGCCGGGCGCGCGATCGACGCCCTCCCACAGGGTTCGCGAGCCGATCAGATGGCGAAACACGAGCGCCTGCGCCCAGGCGACGCGGTCGAATCGCCGGGCGGCCGCCAGGCGCACGACGACGTCGCATTCCCGCGAAATGACGACGCCGGCATCGCTTCGGTGCCAGAAGAGCGGCAGCCTCGTGAATGGATCGGCGAAGACGATGGCGCGCCTGGCCGTCGCGTCGAGAATGGCGGCCACATACTCGCCTTCGTTTCTTTGCGTCCACGCCGCGAGCCGTTCAAGGGGCAACTCGGGTGTTGACAGGAGCGTCTTCGCCAGTTCGCGGAGATCCTCGACGATGTCGTCGCCCCCATTCCGATAGATTCGCCCTTCGAGGACGATCATTCGCTGCCCGGAGGCGAGGGTGCGCACGGGGTAGGCCGGCCGTCCGGTGTGGCCGAGAAAAAGCCCCGGCCCCGAGGAGACGATCGACGTCTGATCCATCGGCGAGAACCGCCGTGAATCGAGCGCGGCGGAGAACCGAACGCCCGCATCGGGGGTGTCAGACGAAGTGAACCAGAGAGATAGTCCCGGCATACTGAGTCGGCGCCTCCGGGACGATCATCGGTCATGGCTGAGGGGAAATCAACGGATGGGACTCGGAGATTTCGTTTCACGCGTGGCGACGAGCTCTCATGCTGACGTGCCGGGATTGTTCGAGACAAAGTCGTGTTCGCCAATGCGAGTAAGCGGCGGGCCAGCTGGTCGTACATCGTTGGCGTAAATCAAGAGTTCAAAATGAAAAAGGAAAAAGTGAAGACAGAGTCAAGCGGTGGTGATCCCCTGGTTTCAGTCTACACTTTGAATTTATCCCCA
>CALLKH010000512.1 GCA_938008425.1 uncultured Planctomycetaceae bacterium
GATCAGCGCTCGGCGGCTTCACAGGCTTCACCCAGAAGCTGACCAGTCTCGCGTCGAAGTCGTTCTCCGCGCTCCGGGGTGGGCTCGGATTTCTTCGCGACCTGAGCCTGGGCGGGGGCCCGGTCGTTCACGGCATCGCCGCTATCACGGGCGGCATCGACCAGCTGATCGAGCGCGGCTCCAAAATGTCGGCAACGCGGGAGTCGTTCGAATCTCTCACGAGAGCGATGCCCAGGCAAGCCACGCTGCTTGCGCGGAGCTTCGTCGATGCCAGCAATGGGACACTGACGTTTCGCCGCGCGATGGAGTTGTCAAATCGGGCGATCGCAAGTGGGATCAATGTGTCACGAGACCTGCCTAAGATTCTCGACTTCGCCAGCAAGAAGGCCATTTCAACGGGCACATCATTTGACACCGCGGCCGATCGAATCATCACGGGTCTTTCGCGCGGGTCGGCGGCGTTTCTCGACGACTTCGGGATCCTCAATGACGGATTGGAGGGCGTGAAGCGGACGTTCGATGAACTGAACGGCAAGGGCGCATTTGACGCGATGACGCCGGCCGCCCAGAAGGCCGAGTTCATTCGTCAGGCGATGAAGGACATTCGCGAGCAGCAGAGCAAGATCGGATTGACCGGCCGCGAGACGGCCTTTCAGTACGCGAGGCTCAAGAATCATATTGCCGACGCGGTTGACGGGTTGTCCGAGGCGATCGCGGCTAGCGAATCCTTCAAGTCAGCGATGGAAGGCGTGAATGGGATCGTCGAGGGGATCAAGGAGCACTTCAGCGGCAAAGGCACGCTCATGGAACTTTTCTTCGGCAAAGGCGGCGGCGGCGGTGTCCTCGGCATTGTCGGCGGAATCTTCGAAGACATTGGGAGCCTGGCAGCGAAGAGCTTCAAGAAGGCCTTTCAATCTACGATCGACAACATCACCGGGCTGCTCGACTTGATCGGCGGCGGTTCATCGCCGGCGACGGGGGACGCCGCGACAACGCAGCCCGCAACCCAGCCAGCGTCCGACGGCGATGGCGCCAATGGTGTGCCCGGCGACATAGGCGCGGCATTTCCACAGATTCCTTTCACCGCGTCGGACTCGTCTGGATTGTTCCCCGCGACGTGGCGAGCGATTCAACAATTCCAGTCTGATTTCAGGCGACAGGCGCGAGATAAGAATGGCAAGCTCATCCCGCCCTGGCTGCTGGACCGCATGAAAGACGCCCCCCTCACCGACAAGGGGCTTTCCGACAGATATGGCGAGCGGAACCTCATCGATCGCGAGATTCGGAAACGCGAGGCCCAGGCGGCGCGGGATGCCAGAGCGATGGCGGCTCAGAGAGTCGCCGAAGCGCGCAAGGCGGGCTACGACATTGACCGTGAGATGGTCGAAAAAGAAATCCGCGAGAAGCTGATCAAAGACCGCACCGACGACCTTCGCGACCGCCGATCAGTTATCGAAGAAGAGATTCGCAGAACATGGGAGTGGACCATGCGGCGCGCCGCCGGGCGTGGTGCCGGCGTGGCGGGTGCACCTGGCGGTGGCGGCGCAAACCCGGACCCCCAAGGCGAAAAGGCCGCAAAAGTAATCGAGAAAATGGACGGCATCGAAGCTCTGCTAGCACAGGTTGTAACGGCTGGAGAATCGATTGCCTCTGCACTCGGCATGGGGGCACAGAAACTCGCCGTCGTTGGCGGGCGAAGAGCGTAGAGCCGCAAGCGCGGCGATTGATGGGAGACTGGTTGATGAAACTGGACTTCGGGATTCTGCACGACCCGATTGAAATCGACATGGGAAAAGGCGACCCCGTGAAGTTCTACGCCCGTTGGATGACGGCCACGGAGCGCATGCGGGCGGTACAGTTGTTCAACGGCAACACGATGGACCGATGCATGGAGTTCGTGTTTGGCCTGATTCAGAGGGTCGAGTCGATCGTTGACGTTAAGACCGGCCGAGAAATCGACATCAGCCATACATCGATCATTCCCGGGTGTGACAGTGACGTGTCAGTACTCGACATGGCCCTCGGCCGGATTCCGTTCGTTAAACAGGTGGAGCTATTCGGCTGTCTCCTGGCGATCAACGGCGTTGACTACCGTCCGATCAAGCTGATGCTCGGAGAATTCCTCGGTGAGGCCGAGCTCAATCGGGTGGAGTCGCTACTCCGCCCTTTGTCAAATGCGGCAAGCGACTCGCGAGCCGCATCGTCGCCAAGTTCATAACTGTTCGAAATCTGTCGGCGATCGTACTTGGTAGCTACTCGTGTGACCTGATGGAGCTTCCGTCCGTTGCCTACGATGAACTTTGCAATCTGGTCGTCGCGCGGGACCGGACAGTCCTTTGGCTCGATCCAGAGGCGTGAGGCATGAATGGCTTTGATCCTGACATTCAACGGCCAGCAGGTCGCCACCTACTTCAAGCACGTGCAGCCGGCGACGCACGCGCTCACACCCCCGGCAAGGAAGATCGGCGTGTTTCAGCCGCTCGGCGATGTGAACTCGGACAGCATCAACTTGCTTCGGGCGTACATCTTTCACGTGGCGATCGAAGGCGTGGACAACATCGACGCGGCCCGGACGATCGACGCGATTCAGGGGCTTGTGGGTCTGGCGGGCGATGTGGCGATCATGGATGGCCTGACGGCGCGAGCGCTCTATGCCGGGTACACGATCGACGAAGTGTCGACGCCGACGCTGGGCGACGGCTACGGCGGCCGATTCGCAGAGGAAATGACCATTACCGCGGTCGGGCGAGCAATGCCCGTGTACGCTTGATCGGAGTGCTTGTGGCGAGTTATTCGCTCATGATTAACGGTGTCACCGTCGCGGCCTCATCGGGGCCGATCGGCAGTTCACCCGCGCCCGGGGCGTCGGTCTCGCTGGTGTCATTCGAGCGTAATTACGACGATCCCTCGGAGCTCGTGTTCCGCGTGCTCGGCGACTGGCGCGACACGCCGTACCCGCCTGACTCGTCGGTCGTGCTGAAGGTGGATGGCGTGATCGTGTTCGAAGGGCTGCTTCATCTACCTCGGCCGGTGCTGGCGACGCATGAATACCCGGCGGTCGAGTACACCGCCTATGACCGATCGAGAGCCCTTCGAGGACCGGCCGCGGTCAATGCTCAGGGCTTCCCCGAGATCAATCTGCCGGGCGGCACGCTCGCCAGCGTGGCCGCGGCGTACTTCGCCCTGGCGGCGGATGAACTGACGGCACGCGGCGTGAGTGCGTCGCCGGCGTTTAACTCCGGCGCGGACGCGGTTGCCTGCTTTCCCGTTTCGATCAACGGAGAAACGATCGACGAGGCGGTTCGGCAGATTGCGGCCGCGGCTCCTGGCGTGCGCGTGCTCATGGCACCGCCGGCCTCCATCGGCGGCGACAGCGTCTATACGTTTGTGCGCCTCATGGAGTCGCCGCTTTTCGACGTGACGCTCGACGATGAGCGCGTGCAGTCGCTCGATATTCAGCCAAACGTTGACGGCCGCTGCGGCGCGGTGCGAACCCTCGGCGGGCAGACGCAGGGCTCGGCCGACGTGGAGGCGGAGGAGGATGTCGCGCTCACGCCGGCGTGGAACCCGGCGTTGGAGCCTGACTGGCGGCTTCGCGACGCCTACGAAAAGACGCCGGCCGGATCGCCATTCGACGCGGACAAGTCGCTCGTCTTTCGCGCGTACACCTGGGAGGACGACGGTATCACGGAGGACCGCATTCGGCGGGCGATGATTCGGATCGTCGATGATCCGAACCCGCTCGATGCCGTCTGGCAACCCCGCGCGATCGAGTCGGTCGACGCGGAGAATAAGACCGTCATTCTAAAGCGGCCGGCGATCCCGCCTTACCACCTTCGCAACCGACTTCAGGCGCTCAACCCTAATCACAAGGGCCGATCGGTTGCGGTGCCGGCGAAACTTCGTGTCGCCGAGAGCGGCACGGCCTCGACGCCGATCTACATCGTCAGCTTCCGGGTGCCCGAGGATGGCTTCGCCGGCCGAGCGTTTCAGATGATGCCGATCACATGTGGCTACGAGAAGACGGTCGTGGTGCCGGGCGGCGTCGATCGCGAGCAGTACGCGAACGACGCATTCGCGGCACTCTCCGAGCCCGTGGTCACCGGGTCGGTGCCGCTCGATGAGGGCCTGCCGGCCGCGCTGTGGCGGCTCGATCGGCGCATCAATCTGCGCACGAACAGCCACGGCGCGACGGGCTATGAGGATCTTCGCGCTCCGTTGCTCGGCGTCTCTCACCAGTGGGCGGCCGGCGAGACGGCCACGCTGCAATTCAATCGCGACGACTCTGTCGCCCTGGCGGAGGGCGCGCAGTGATCATCAATCGACTCGTCGATAACTTCCGGGACTTGTACGGCCGTCTCAATGCCGGCCGCCGCAAGGACAAGCGAATCGAGGCGCGGCTCGATCGGCTGGAGGCGGCGATTGCGGCACTCAAGGGCAACGCCGACGCGGGCTTCGACGTTGCGCTGCAGCATGTCGCACCGGTTACACCACTGATGATCATCGAGCGGCTCGTGGTGGGCTCTGACGAGACCGGCTACCCGGACATCGGCGGCGTTGCGATCGATTACTTCCGGGCACGGCGGCTGGAGCTCGACCCCGCGCCCTACGCCGGCGAGACGACGAACCGCTGGCGCATCGACCCCGACTTCGACACCCAAGATTATGTCGTGATGGCGACACCCGGCAGCACCGGCTTCTTTCCGGGTTGCATGGTCTGGGCCTGCCTCACCCACGAGGCCCGAATCTGGGGGTACAGCAACGAGATCAAGTACGAGGGCGAGGTATATGTCGCTATCGCGGGCGAGCACAACGGCTTCGCGGGCCGCGCGGGAGCGCCGGCGGCCAACCCCACCTCGACGCCCGGGCAGTACTACGCCTGGGACCAGTACTTTAGCGGGCTGTCCTATCTCGACAGCTACTTCAGCGGGCAAGTCATCGAGTTCATTGATCCCGCCGACCCCGAGAATCCATTTGCACCCAGCTTCACGCTTCCGGTTGCTCTGCAGCTTGAAAGCTTGTCGCGCGAAGCGGCAATCACGAGCTACCTCGGCGTGCCGGCGGGAACGCCGATCTGGTTGCGGTACTTGAACAAGCAAATCGGCGACGTCCCATTTAGCACAGGCGTCTTCGTCTTCAATCACGCGACGCACCCCGAATCCGAGCCGTGTGCCCCAACGAAGGAGGAGTGATGGGCCTGCCGAGCCTGACAGAGAATGGGCTGTGGCGTCGCACGGACGACGGCCTTATTGAGCGAGGCTGCTGCGGCTGTGAATGCACGCTGGAGTATTTGCACCTTGCGTTCTCGAACATCAACCTGTCGGATTGCAACTACGTGACCGGCTGCGGAGGGCCGCCCTGCTGCCCGTGCTGTCACTACAACGACGTCACGGGCGGCGTGAATCTCTCTGTCGTGATTCCGAAGCGCACGGGCGGCGCTCTGCCGGGTCAGCTCCCATTTTGTTATTGGGGCAACACGCTGAGCACCGGACGTTACGCCTGCTCGTCGAGCCCACCCGGAACGATCGGCACGGTGCCGTATGTCACCCTCCAGGCGGCCGTCATCGCGTGGCCCGCCTATACGTCGACCGCCTACGTGCTGCTGTCGCGCGGGCCGGTCGCACCGGGGTCGTGCGTGTCTCCGCCGAACCATCCAGGGGGCGGATTCGGCGGCGGCGGCCAGTACTACTTTTACAGGCAGTTCTCATCAACCGAGGAGGAATTCTGCACGCGTCGCACGTTCTCGAATTCGCTTCCGAATTCAGCATGCGGGCAGACCTCTTCGCCCTTCTGGCGAGGTCTTGGTTATGGAGGGACGGTGACGATCACCCCGCTATGAGCACGGTGCCACTGACCATCATTTCGATTCGAACGAACGCCTGCATGGGCGAGGGAGGGCACCCGTCCTGCGAAGAGTTCGCGGGACCGTGGAAGTGCCGCAAGCTTGGCCCGCTTCGAAACGCGCTAACCGCGAGCGAGCCGGGGCTCTGCCCGCGCGGGCTCCATCCGGACGCGGACGCAGTCGTCAGCGGCCCGGCCGTCGAGTCGCGATGGAGGCGAATTCGCGATCGCCTGGCCACAGGACTGAAGGGCTGGATGTTCTATGCGACGCGCCGCTGCCCCGCGTCGGCAGATGCCCGAGCGTTTCGCCGATCGCAGTGCGGGGCGTGCCCGCATCGCCGCCGCGTCTTCTGGATGTTTGATCTCTGCGAGAAGTGCGGCTGCCTGATTCGGGTCAAAACAGCGATCGCCAGCGCGCAGTGTCCGCTGCCGGCAAAGCGGTGGGCCGCGGTGAAGGCGGTCATCGAGAAGTGCCGAACGCTCGACTCGCTTCCGATCCTCGGCCGGTGGTTCAAGACGCGAGGAAGCAAGGGAGGCTGCTGTGGCTGATTTCGTGGTGACAACCCGGCAGCCGACGATTCGCGTGCCGCGCGTGCCGGTCGAGCATGGTACGCAGATCGCGATCTACTGGAATGGGACGCGAGCGCCGAACGGCGATGGCGTGCCGGGCGGCGCGGCCCCGATCGACTATTCGCGGCCGCTCTTTGGCCCGCGCGAGTTCTGGCTCAGAGGCAATCCGCATCTCTTCGGTGGTGGTTTTGGCCAGGGCGGGTTCGGCGAGTCCGGCGCGTCGTTCAATTCTGAAATGGGCTTCGGACGAGGGTCGTTCGGCGGAGGCGCCTTCGGTATCGGCGGCGGCGATTTCGAGTGGGCGTTTTCATTCCCGCTTCGCAATGGCGTGTACGGGATTGCTGCGCGGCTGCGCGACTCGACCGGCAACGAGCAGTCGACCGATGCTGTGGCCATGACGTTAGAGGTTCAGGCCGCGCCGCGGCCGTGTGCAAAGGCGTGGATTGCCGGGTTCGAAGTGGAATTGTTATCGGTGGGCCTTCATCGCTCGCCGGATTTTCAGGCGGTGAACTGATGGCGGAACTGAATCGCGAA
>CALLKH010000513.1 GCA_938008425.1 uncultured Planctomycetaceae bacterium
TGATCATCCGAGTCCAGACCGTTGCCGTCGTGATTGAAGTCTCGGGCGATCAGCGAGAACCCGCCGTCGGGAAGTGAAACGACGTTCACCTCGCGGGCGGCCGCCTCGATGTGCGACACCATGGCCGCCATCTGTTCGGAGGTGAGGGTGCCGTTGAAGAGGCCCTCGAACCATTCGGTGACGACCCGGAATTCATGCGAAGCGGCTTCGTCAGCGCCAGTTCCCTCCGTCCCCGCCTGTCCATCGCCGCTGTCGTCATCGGCGGAATCATCACTCTCGTCGGTTTCGATCTGAACATGCCCGCCCATGTTGAGCACCTGGAAGTGGTGCGTCTGCTGCGGTGATGACGCCGGTGCGGAGCTCGGATTTGAATGGCCGAGCTGAATTCCGAATTTCAGTTTTCGATTGGCAGCGTCATCCTCTTCGCCGGTCCCGTGATCGATGAACGCCGTCGGGATAAGCCCGCCGTCGAGCAGCAGACCGTTGAGATCGAGGATGATTCCGTTGCGGGCCATCTGGGCGAAGTAGACGGCCATCGGCTCATCGTGAAACTCCGCCGGCATACCCGCCATTTTCAGATAGACCCACTCGTTGCCGGTTTCGGCTCCGACGGCGATGTCGGCGTTCAGGCCCGCGAGTTCCTCGGCGTTCTCGTCGGCCTCGACGTGCAGATCGATGAAGGCCTTCATCCCCGCCGGGTCCTCCGGAACGCCGGGCGCTTCACGCGGAAGCGACATCAACACGCGGCCCTGGATGGTGAATCCTTCGTGCCTGATGTTCGTCAACTCGAGCGAAAAGGCGCGGGAGACAGCCTCGCGCCAGCTCTGGAAAATGGCGGCCGCCTCGACCTTGGCCGGGCTGCCGAATCCGATGAGTGACACCGCGATGGCGATGGCGGCGGCGAGCGCCGAGCCGGCGCCGAAGACGGTCATGAGTCTGTGATTCTTCATGTAACGAACTCCCTTGGTCAGGCGCGACGGCGTTTCCGCCGGCGCCGTGGTGAACTTTTCAGGAACAGCCGGCAGTTTCAGCGCCTCGCCGAGTCGGCGAAGGTTGGCGTCGAGCTGCCGGTCTTCGTTTTCGTTGTGTGTAGGCGTCATTGGACCCTTGTCCTTTTTCGAGAATCCATGGCCATCGGCGGCGGGTTGATTGATGCCGCATGGCCCATGTTCTTTCGCCCCTACGGGGCTGGCGTTTCTCGCTTCGCCGTTCCCCATGGCTCGCGCCATGGGCTACACCCTTTCGCCGCTGCCGCGGCTGTGCGCCGCTGTCGCGGCTGTGTGCCGCTGCCGCGGCCGGGGCGTTCAGTCAATTAGTGCCGAAAGGGCGGCATTACTCCTCCAACTCCGCCAGCGCGTCACGCAGCGCGCGACGCGCCCGGTAGAGGCGCCCTTCCACCGCTCGCTCGCTGACGCCGAACCGGCCGGCCAGTTCGGCATGAGTGAGCCCTTCGAAATAAGAACCGCCGATCAACTGCTGATCGTCGCTTCCCAGAAGCGTGAGCGCGAGCAGCAGTTGATCGTGAACCTCCCGCCGGTCGAGCACATCGGACGGCAGGTCCTCGGTGACCAGCCGCCGGGAGAGTTCCGCCGCCAGCGACGGGTCGGCGATGGGGATGCCGGCCGGTCGCGAGTGCCGCCGCCGCCAGTGAAGCCGGACGAGATTTCGGGCGACGGTTCGCAGGTAGGGCTCCACCTCGGCCGAAGGCAGGGCGCAAGCGCGGGGCCGGGCCTGAAGCCAGACCTGTTGCATGAAGTCCTCGGCCAGGTCGGAATCGCCCAGCCGCACGGCGAGGAACCGGTAGATTCCCGGCGCGCACCGGTGGTATTCCTGCTGAAACGTAGTCCCGTCCTCATCCGCGGCGACGTTGACCGTGGTCAGGCAGGTCGCGGCGTTTGACATCGACATTCCGAACTCCCGATCGATCGTGAATCGGCTTGACACCTGTATGAATGCGCCTGGGGCGATCCGCCCACGGAAAAAATGCCGCGGATTTGAAGGGACAGGTCCATCATATCGCGCCAAACGGCAAATAATCGCGCCTTGATGCTCAATACACCACCGCTCGGGCGAAGTGCGTTGGTGGTGTCGCCATGAAGGATGATCGTCCTGCGGGGCCGTACATTTCGTTCTTGCGCGACATCGCCCGGGGAAGGGCCGGCCTGGGGGTGCGCATCCTCGCGACGCTGATCAGTGGGCTGTTGACCGCTGCTCTCGCACTCGCGGCGACATGGCTCGTATCCGGGCTGAGTCGAAATGCGTTTCAGCCGCCGTATCCGCGGTTTCACGTCCTGGATGGAGAGGTCGCGCTGGCGCTGCTCGGCGCGGGGGCGGCGTGGCTGGGAATTCTGTACTGGATCTGGCGGGGCGGGCGATCCTCCAGGGTGCCGCTTGGAGCGATTCTCGGTTCGCTGTCCATTGGTATCGGCACGGGCGTGGCGATGCCCGTCATCGATCACTACGTGGTGAACGAAGAAGAACAGCTGATGGTCGCAGCGGCGCTTTGGGGCGCAGCGATGATTCTCATCCTGTGGTTGCCGGTCGCCCAGAGACGAACGAAAAACACGCCGCTGGTCAGCGACGACGGGATTGTGCAACTCTTCTGCCCCGAGTGCCGCTACTCGATGGTCGGCCTTCGCGAGGCGCGATGCCCGGAGTGCGGGACGGCCTTCACGATCGACGAATTGTTTGTTCGACAGGAATGCCTCGGCCTCGACGCCTCCCGGATTCCGGCCGGAGTTGCGATCACACCGCCCGATGGCAGCCGGCGAGGCGATCATGGGCCTACGGTCGATCACGCCTCCTCCGTCGATCACCGGTCAGAGACACACTCAATTTCATGTCCGAAGTGAGACCCGCATGACGATATCGATGTATCGGGTAACATCCGACCCGTTCATCCACGTTCTGCCCGGAGGGGACCGTCATGCGATTACGCCGCGCGTTCACGCTCATCGAGATTCTGGTCGTCATTTCCATCATCGCCATCGTCATCGCGCTCCTGCTGCCGAGCCTGTCGGCCTCGCGCGAGAAGAGTAAGAGCGTGCTCTGCCTCACGCGGCTTCGCGCCCTCGGCCATGGCTGGCACATGTACGCCGATGACAACAACGATGTCGCGGTGCCGGGCAGGATGTACAACGCCGGCGGCGGAACAGCCAACGAGGCGAACTATTACGATGTCGGCAATGGAATGAAGTACCGGCCGCGATGGGCTGCGACGATGGGGCGGTTCGTCGGCTTGTACGCGTTCAACCCGCCGGTGCCCGACGACGATCGACAGGACTACGACAGCAACGCGTATCAATGCCCCGCTGCGCCCGAACGGATGGATGGGCGAAATCATGCCTACGGCTACAACTACCAGTTTCTCGGCAACGCGCGGCGCGAGGGCGGCGTGTTTCGAAATTTCCCGGTGAATCGATCGAAGATCACCAGTTTCGCGGGAACCGTGATGGCGGCGGATTGCCTCGGCACGGCCGCAGGCTTCGCGGTTGATCAGCGCCGGCCGTACAGCAATGATGGCACCGACTTCGCGGAGATCGGCAATCACGGCTGGACGCTCGATCCGCCGCGGCTTCTGCCGGAGTCGGACCACGGCAGCGGCGATCCGGGCAGCCCGCGTACGGCGGTGGATGCAAGACATCTGGCGAAAGCGAATGTCATCTTCTGTGACGGCCATGCGGATTCGGTGACGCCGCACCTCTTGGGGTATCGAACGAATCCGGATGGTTCGTTCATGGACGGCGGCGCGGCGGGACCGGGACAACCGACGAACACGTGGTTCTCCGGAACGAGCCGCGACTCCGATCCGCCGATCGCGACGCCGTGACGGCGAACGCGGCGCATATCACGGCAAGGCGGGAATTATGGGGTATACTCTAGATGTAGGAGGTGCCCCATGATCCTGGAACTCACGGAACAGGAACGACTGGTGATCATGGACCTTGTGACGATGGAGCTCACGGAGCTGCCGTCCGAGATCCGGCACACGGACAGCGCCAGCTATCGCGATGATCTGCGGGAGCGCGAGCGCTGCCTGCGTGACGTGCAGGCCCGGCTGGAGGAGCACGCCGAGGTCTAGGTGCGATCCGATGGGTTGTTTCGCGGCGTATCGTTCTTCTTTGAATTCAGGACGATTCCCACTTGATCGTTGTTGCCTGACATTGGAGCGTTTACGCTGATGGGGATGTCGCGGCGCTCCGCATCCGCGTGTTCCTGATTGAGTTCCGACGTTGGACGACCTATGCCCATCTCTCCCAGCCTCCTTCGCCGCGCTGTTTCGCTGATCGCCCTGGCCTTACTCGCGTCGACCGCGCCGGCACTCGCTCATGACGTTGAATTGACGAATGTCTCCGCGGAGTTCAAGGGGGACGGCACGTATTCCATCGACGTTCACTACGACGTGAACGCCTGGCTGGTCGGCATTCCGCCTGATCACATCACGGAAGATGATCTTCGCGCGTTCTTATCGCGGACGCCGGAAGAGCGGGCCGCGCGAGAGGACGAACTGAGGGACTTCATCCGGCGACGAATCAAGTGTCGATTCGACGGCAAGGTGACGGCCGTCGAGGTCGCGCTGGTTGAGCGGCCGGATGCGGGCTTTCCATACTCGTTCGATGCGGTCGCGCCGCGCCGGCTGATTCAGATTCACGGCCGCGTGCCGG
>CALLKH010000514.1 GCA_938008425.1 uncultured Planctomycetaceae bacterium
CCATCGAGAATCCTCCGATTTTTCTTCTAGCATAACGGGTCCGGCGGTTTGTGAGAAATCGCCCGGCGCCGCCATATGCGGACACAATGCAGGCGTTTGAGGCGTCGCGGCTGACTGAGCGGGGCTTATCGAATTCTTCACGCGACCGAGTCGGCCGGCGGCCAAGTATGCGGCTCGCTTCAATCCCGCTCCACGACGTTGGCCATGCAGCGAATTGCGCCGAGGAGCTGGCAGATCGAGGTGACGTCGATCGGCTTCACGACGAAGCCCAGATCCTGATAGACCTTCGCGGCCGCGGCGTCGAGGACGGGAATCTGATAGACCGGCATGTACACCACCCGTTGGCCGTCGATCGTCTCCTGCAACACGTTGTTGTAGGTCACGGCGAAGTCGCCGTTTCGCGAATCGGCATAGGGGATGCGGCTCACGCGGTAGCCGGCGGATTCAAGCAGCGTGCCGATCTGATCAAATCGGCCGGCCCGCCGGTCGGTGAAGTCGGGGCCCTTCGGCTCGGGCATGTCGGGGGTGATGAGCAGTCGTTCGTTGAGGGCGGTCTTAGAGGCCTCGTCCGCATCGGCCATCGCATCAGCCGCCAGACGCGGGCTGGCGACGAGTAGATGGCTCTCGCCGATGACGGTGATGAACAGGTCGATATGGTTGATCGGCGGCGCGCCGGAGTCGTCGCTGATCAGAAACACGCGATGTCGAAACGTTCTCGCCAGGGCGGCGCGCGTCTCATCGGGGGAGGCGGTCGCGACGTTTTCGCGGATCGCGTTGCCGCCGATGAGCACATGCCGCGGCGTCGCGAGCACGTTGCCGCCTTCGAGCACCAGCGGCGTGTCGGCCACGCGGCAGATCGGCGAAACGTGGTTCAGCAGGAGGGGGATTTCGCGTTCGCCGGTTCGGCGGGCGGCGTCGATGCTTGGAAGAATGGCGGGCACGAGCCAGACCGGCAGGGGATCATCGGGCGTCATGGCCGATCGCGAACTGATGTACCGGTCGCGCGCCCAGATGGCCGTCGGGCGTTCGACCAGGCGAAGGTCGATGCGATCGGCAAGGAGACTGGCATCTGCCTGGGCGCCAGTGTTGACGTCGCCTTCAGAGTTGTTGCTGGTATCGGTGGAACCATCCCTTCGCAGCCGATCCGTGAGTTCCTTCATCGCGCCGGCTGAGTCGCAGACGAGCGTGAAGAGCGTGTCGGGCGTCGTTGCGCGGACCAGATCGCGAAGCGGCGTCCAGACGCGATCGAGCAGTCGACCGGGTACGTGAACGAGGATTCGTCGGATGCGGCCGTCGTACTCGGACAGTGGAATGAGTGCGCGGGCCGGCGCGGTCGCGGTCTTAAGGGATTCGTCGTCGACTGGTTTCGAAGCGCCGGCGGCCGGATCTAGCGGCACAGTTGTGGTGGTGGAAGTTGGCCCGCCCGGCCCCGAGTCGCCGGATCGGGGGTCGCATGCCGGCAGCATGGCACAGGAGATCGCGATTGCGAGAAACAGCGGGTCGGCGCCGCCGCGCCTCGGCGCCGAATTCGATTGGAGTGAATTACGCGTCGCCATGGATCGACCCCCACGGCGAGCATCGGCGCGATGTTACGTTTCGATTCCCAGCCGCGGCAGCGGTGAAAGAGTGAAGCCCACGGCGCGAGCCGTGGGTAAACGATTGCAAGAAGCACGAGCCCCGGCAGGGGCGAAAGAGGGGTCGAACGACTGTCACTCTTTCGCCCCTGCCGGGGCTAGGGCACTCTATCGCGGGGTTCCCACGGCTTGCGCCGTGGGCTACATTCTTTCGCCCCTGCCGGGGCTTGGGTCTCATGTTCTTTTTCCCATGACAGGGCCGGCGTTCCATGTTCGTTCATCTCTGCCGGAACTGACGTTCGATATTCATGCTTCACTGCTTGAATTGACGACCATTCAGTTCCGTCCGGGGCACCTGATCCTTCATGATCCCACTCGCCTCATTGACCGGGCCGCAAATCGATTTGCTGCGTTCAAGTCATACTCGTCCGCGCGACTTCGTACTTTGAGATACGGCACGTGAGCAAATCGCTTCTTTCGCTCTCCGGCCCATCGGCGATTCTACCAGTCCAGCGGAGCGCGCCACAGCGCTCGCAGGCCGTGCACAACCGCCGGTCCGGTCGCCGCGAATTCCCAATCAACTCGCTCAATTGAATCAGGCGAAGAATCGAATCCATCACCGACGTCAACGAACGCGAGCCAGTCATCGCCTCGGACCTTGCCGCCTGAAGTCGAGCCGCCGGGCCGAACGATTGCCACCGGAACCACCGTCATCCCCGGAATCCTTCGAATCGCATCGAGGCAACTCGGCTCGCGCGGCTGAACAATGTAGGCTGAGGGCGGCGTTGCAAATGGATCGGCCGTCGGTCCCTGCGGCGGCCTGAGGTACACGCACTGCCCCAGCGCCGCGATGGTCATCTCCGCGACGGCCGTCGCGATGCCGCCGTCGCTGACATCATGCGCGGCAAGGATCTCGCCGCGCCGGATCAGCCCGGCCACCCCTGCATGGAGCGACGCCAGCGCTTCCATTGAGGCATCCGGCCAGCGCATCGACGTCGTTCCGACGTAGTAGAGCGTCGCATGGCCGTTCGACTTGAACCTCGGAACGGACTGAATGCAGCAGTTCACATCTTCGATGATCGACACCGCCGAGATGAGCAGCGTGGTGGGAATCGAAAGCTTGTTGGCCCGTCGTTGCATGTCGGCCCCGACGATCCGGGCGACATCAGGATGCCGTTCGCGCAGCACCCCGAGCAGCGCCGCCGCGTCGTGCTCGTCGAGGGCGAATACGTTATTCAGCGAGTCCTTGCCGCTGATGAACGGCACGCCGTAAGCCTTGGCGACGTCATAGCAGGCCTGGCAGGCTCGAACGAGGGCGCCCAGAGCGACAACATCCTCCGAACTCGGCCAGCAGAAGTTGTCCAGCACCGCCGCCTCGGTCGGGTCGCCGCCGACGCAGACGATGTTTCGAATCGCTTCATCGATCGCCGCGACGGCCATCCAGTACGGGTCCACATCGGCCAGCGCCGGCGCGAGTCCGCAGCCGACGGCGACGCCGCGATCACTTCCCAGCCGCGGCCGAATGACGGCGGCATCGGTCGGCCCTTCACCGGGGCCGGTCCACGGCTTGACGACGGAACCCGACTGAACCTCGTGGTCGTACTGGCGGAAGATCCAGTGCTTCGACGCGGTGATTTCGTTTGAAAGATTCGCGGTCAACTGCGCGACGGCCTGCTCCGGGCTGAATGCCGGGGGCGCGACCCCCGTGGCGTCGGACGCGGCCGGCGCACGCCATTCGGCCACGCGCTGCGTCTTCGGCACGCCGTCGTGAAGGAACTTCATGTCAAGGTTGCCGACCTCGATTCCGTTGTACCGAAGGACGAGCCGCCGGGAGTCGGTGAACTGACCGATGACGGTCGCCTCGACGCTCTCGCGCCGCGCCAGTGCCATGAAGGTGTCGAGATTCTCCTCAGGCACCGACAGGACCATTCGCTCCTGAGCCTCGGAAATCCAGATCTCGTCGTAGCGCAGCCCCGCATACTTGAGCGGAACGCGATCGAGATGGACCTCGGCGCCGGTCTCGGCCGCCATTTCTCCAACGGCCGACGAAAGCCCGCCCGCGCCGCAATCGGTGATCGCGGAGAAGAGGCAGCGATCGACGCCCTGGTTGTTCGCGTCATCGCGATGGTGCGCCGCGGCCAGCACGAGGTCGAGCACTTTCTTTTCTTCGATCGCGTTGCCGATTTGCACGGCGTGGGCGAATTCGTCCTCGTGGGTGGCGGTGAGTTCGGCGCTGCTGAACGTCGCGCCGTGAATGCCATCGCGCCCGGTGCGCCCACCGATGACGACGATCGCATCGCCGGGCCGGGCCGCCTTCTCGATGCGATCCCGTCGAATCAGTCCGACGCAGCCGCAATAAACAAGCGGATTGCCGAGGTAGCGCGGATCGAAGTGAACCGCGCCATTAACCGTCGGGATGCCCATTCTGTTGCCGTAATCCCGAACGCCGGCTACGACGCCGCGAAGAACCGTCTTCGGATGAATCACGCCCTTCGGCACGCTCTCAACCGGCCAGTCCGGTGGCGCGACGCAGAATACGTCGGTATTCGCGACCGGCTTCGCGCCGAGTCCGCAGCCGAGGATGTCGCGGATGACGCCTCCGACGCCGGTCGATGCGCCGCCGTACGGCTCGATGGCCGACGGGTGGTTGTGCGTTTCGACTTTGAAGGCGATGCCGTAGTCGTCGTCGAAGGCGATCACGCCGGCGTTGTCGACGAAAACCGACAGGCACGTCGGACCGCGACCTTCGGCCATCAATTCCTTGGTCGAGCGGGCGATGGTGTCGCGGAGCAGGTTTTCGAATTGAACCTCGACCTCGATCGCGCCGGCGGTGGCCGTTCCGAGATGGCCGGGGAAGGGCGCGCCGCGATAGACGTAGGCAGACTTCAGCGTCTTGTGGACGCAGTGCTCGGACCAGGTCTGGGCGAGGCTTTCGAGTTCAAGGTCGGTGGGATCGCGGCCGGCGGCACGGTAGTGCGACTGAATCGCCAGCATCTCGTCAATGGAAAGGAAGAGGTGCCCCTCGCGGCTCAGGCGTTCGAGCGCCGGTCGATCGAGCTCGCGGATGGCCACATGGCGAAGCTTGAATTCCTGGTTCGGGGGCTTCGCGGGCGGCTTGATGGGAGCCGTGCCGATGTGGATGTCCTCGATACAACTGTTGCCAACGAGTCGGGTGATGCGGGGAAGTTCGAGGTCCGACGGAATCGGCCGGAATTCGTAACGCCGGGCCGTGCGGACGCTTGATGCCTTCACGCCCATGTCAGCGAGCGCCAACTGGGTGGATTGGGCGACGTTGTCCATCACGCCGGGTTTGAAGTGGACCTCGACCGCCAGCGCGTCGGCGGGGTCGGTGGTCGCGTCGGTTGATCGGGTGATTGAGCAGGTCTCTGTGACAGGGTCGAGCAGCAGCTCGTCGGCGATCCGGCGGCCCGTGGCCTCGTCGGCCTCCGCGTCGATCAGGTAGATTCGGCTGGACCGGACGTCCTCGACCGACCGGACGCCGAAATCACGCAAAACCTGGCCAAACTGCCGTCCGATGGTGTCCGACTGGCCGGCCTTGGGGAGGACTTGGAATCGCCAGATGGGCATCGTTGCACCCTATAATTGTTGGCGGCCGAAGATTAATATAAACTCATGTAATATAAATGGTTACATACTCATTGGGTGGTCATGGTACAGCGGATATTAGGGGTATTGGCTGGGGCCGTCAATTTTCTCTTGTCGATGATATGGGGGAGGGCTACGCTACTGGGTTATGGCTGGCGTAGGTTTCGATCTCGTACATTTGGACGAGGACCCGGCATGAATCACGCACCACCGGCCAGGCCTATCTCATGGGCGGCGTGGTGCGATGCGGGGCGAGATCGCTGGTGGAAGAACGAACGGAGACACGTCTCCAGGCCATTCGCACTGAAGCTTGTCAACTTCAGGCACGAATCCAATCATTCGATTGCGATATCGATTGAGCGGATGGTTTCGAGGGTTTGAATCAATGGCAGATAACAACAACGGGACCCGCTCTTTCGAGTTGGGAACCTACCTGGAATTCGAGCGTCCGCTCGCCAAGATGGAAAAGCAGCTTGAAGAGCTGGAGGCCGCCCAGGCCGTGTCGGGCCGGGATCACACCGAGATGATCAAAACGGTCCGGACCGAACTGCTCGCGGCGCGAAAAAAGCTCTATTCCAATCTCGATGCATGGGAAACGGTCCAGATGGCCCGCCATCCGAAGCGGCCGCTCGCCCCGGACTATTTCAATATGATGGTTCGCGATTTCTGCGAACTGCACGGCGATCGCAATTTCCGGGATGACCGGGCGATCATGACCGGCCTCGGTCGAATCGGCTCCTTCAAGTGCCTCTTCGTCGGCCACAACAAGGGCAAGGACACCAAGGAGCGAATTGAGAACTGCTTCGGCATGGCACATCCCGAGGGCTACCGCAAGGCGCTCATCAAGATGAAGCTGGCCGAGAAGTTCGGCCTGCCTGTCGTCTGTCTGATTGACACGGCCGGCGCCTATCCCGGCATCGGCGCCGAGGAGCGCGGCATTTCGACGGCGATCGCGGTCAATTTGATGGAGATGTCACGGCTGCGCACGCCGATCGTGTGCGCGGTCATCGGTGAGGGCGGCTCCGGCGGCGCGCTGGGCATCGGCGTCGGCGACAAGCTCGCGGTGCTGGAACATGCCTACTACTCGGTGATTTCGCCGGAAGGCTGTGCGGCCATCCTCTGGAAATCCGCCGAGCACGCCAAGACCGCGGCGAACGCACTGAAGTTCACCTCGCGGGATCTCAAGCGAATGAATTTGATCGACGATGTGATCAAGGAGCCGCTCGGCGGCGCCCATCGCGATCCGGCCGCCATGGCCGCCAGTCTTGAGTCGTACATCGTCGAGTCGCTCAAGGAGTTGAAGCGGTCGAAGATCGATACGGTCTTGAAGAAGCGATACAAGCGGCTGCGTGATCTGGGCAGCTTCTTTACAAATCTCTCTGCACCCAAGGCGGCCAAGCCCCCAAAATCAAAACCCCGGAGTAAGGGTGTTACGGCCCAGGCCTCGGCGCCCATCGTCCGAGCGACCGCAACCTCCGTTACTGCCGCGTCCGGGGCTTGAGTCACGCTGGGGTCTATCAGTCATGACACGCCACGCGGCCGGTTAGGTCGCGTGGCGTTTTCTTGCGCCGCCGGCGGGCGGGAAACAAGCTAGAATCCGTTCAGTAATCATCACTCGTGACGAGGGGGTCGTCTTCGTGCAAAACGTCAACACGTCCGCTGACAAATCATCACCTTCACCGGCCTCGGCCGCCGGGCTGATCAACAAGCTCGAGCGGATGAAGGCGTGCCTTACCGAATTGGGCCGTGTGGCGGTGGCATTCAGCGGCGGCGTCGATTCCACATTTGTGCTGAAGGTCGCGGTCGACGCGCTCGGCGCGGAGAACGTGCTGGCGGTGACGGGCGTCAGCGGCAGCGTGGCGGCATCGGAGCTGGAGGATTCGAAGCAACTGGCAGATCGCATCGGGGCGCGACAGGTTCTCATCGACCCGGGCGAGTTCGACGACCCCAATTACCTGGCCAACCCAACCAATCGCTGCTTCTACTGCAAGACGGCGTTGTATTCACGGATGGCCGAGGTGATGGGCGAGCACGACATTAAGACGGCCGTCAACGGAACGAATGTCGACGATCTGGGCGACTACCGCCCCGGTCTTGAAGCGGCCCAGACCCACGCCGTGGTTTCACCCTGCGTGGTTGCGGGCCTGACCAAGCGCGAGATTCGCGAGCTGTCGCGGGAGCTGGGTCTGCCCACGCACGACAAGCCGGCGGCGCCGTGCCTGTCGAGCCGGGTTCAATATGGCGAGGCCATCACGGTCGAGAAGCTGCGAATGATCGAGCAGGCGGAGGCGTTTCTGCGATCCCTTGGGATTCGTGAATGCCGGGTTCGGCACCATGACCGGCTGGCGAGGATCGAGGTCGCCCCTGAATGGATTGAACGATTGTCCGTTCAGGAGACGCGCGTCTTAATTGATCGGACCTTTCGGGAGCTCGGATATCATTACGTTACGTTGGATCTTCGCGGCTTTCGAAGCGGCAGTTTGAACGAGGTGATCGCCTTCGGTCGTCGACAAACCGGGCCGGCCTGAGCGCTCGGCTTTTGTCGAGTTTTCCGCATACTTTCCGTCACTTTTTCGTTGTCGCACGGAGTGGATCACCCGGATCTCACCGGGTGGGTTCCCGATACCTCGGACCTGAGCGTTTTCGCGGTCAGCCGCGCGGCGCCCGGATTTGAATCGCGTTCAAACATTCCGCCGACATTCGGTTAATCCTCGACCGCGCAAATCATTGACTTTTTTTTAATGCGATGTGTAGTATCGCGTCTAGATGGAGTGGAAAGGAAGCATCTGGGTCCTTCGCACCCGTCTGGTCATCGCGTCGCCTCTTCAAGCGTGATTCTCACAATCGCGTCGCG
Source organism: uncultured Planctomycetaceae bacterium (assembly GCA_938008425.1). GTDB lineage: Bacteria > Planctomycetota > Phycisphaerae > UBA1845 > UTPLA1 > JADJRI01. The sequence continues at coordinate 8,035 of CALLKH010000514.1, forward strand.
GGATCGTTCGACCTTTGAATCTAACTTTTCAACGCCGTCCCATGAATTCATGGCGACGCGGATTTGGCTTAAGGCTGTGTGCAATCGCGGTGGCATCGTCATGCGGCGGTGCGCGGGCATGCGGCAGGACGACCGGCGGATGGACGGTTCGCGCGACGAGTCTTCGGCGCGGGCGTCGGCGCCTGATCGTCATCCCGGGTCGTTTGATATCTGCGCAGTTTCGGAATTCTTGGTAATTGTTCAGGGGTGAAGCACCCGGATTACTTGGATTCTTGGTTTCGTTTGACTTAAGGAGTGAATCGATGCGAAAGCGACTGTGTCTTGCGATGACGATCGCGCTACTGGGTTGTTCCAGTTTCGCCCTCGCCGATCCGGGGACCGAGGTTCCGGGTGATCGAGGCGTCTTGTCCGAGGGCTTCGGAATGCAGGGATTCGAGAATCCGGATGACGGAAGCGAATCTCTCGCCGAGCTGGGCCCCGTGTTCCCCGTGGTTGGCGGTGACATGGGTCCTCGGGCTCCGGGCGTGACCGGCTGCGGTGAGGCCGTATTCAACAATCTCGCCGGCGCGACTGCGTCGACCGGCACGTCCGGCGGCTGCGTCAACGGCGTCGGCACCAACGGCGTTGCGACGGGGAACGGCAATCTCATCACACTGGGAGCGCCGGGCGGCAATCGCGATATTTGCGCCGTCACGATTCGATTGCAGAACACGACGGATACGACCGGCGACTGTGCGCTGCTGCAACCAAACCCCTTTGATGTCACCTGCGAGATCTGGGCTTCCTGTCCCACGGCTGGAACCGCTGCGGGCCCCTGTGGCAACAGTGGAGCGACCCTGCTGGGCAGTGCGACCACGACGGGAATTGTGATCGCCCCCGCGACCGCCCAGGATGTTTCAATCATCTTCAACCCGCCGATCGCGAGCGTGCCGAACGACATCGGCGTGACCTTCCGGTTCAGCCGGGCCGGCATCTCGGTCCAGATCGGCGGAACGCCGACGGTCGGATCGAACACCAACGGTTTCTTCACGCGATGCGGCAGCGCCTCGGCGAACAACGGCTGCACCCGCAACTTCGGCGCCGGCATCAACACCGTGCTCTTCCAGGTCGAGGCCACCTTGTCCGCCGGACAGGGCTCGTGCTGCAACCTGGAGAACGGCACCTGCGTTCCCGGCGTGACGGCGAATGACTGTCTTGCGGCCAATCATGTCTTCAGTCTCGGCGCTGATTGCTCGAGCTGTGTTCAGGCGATTGGAGGCTGCTGTCTTCCCGAGAGCTGCGTTGACGGCCAGTCGATTCTGGACTGTGCGGCGCTGAACGGCTCATTCAAGGGACACGGGGTCACCTGCGCGGCACTGCCGCCTTGCGAGACGGTCTGCTCCTTCGGCCATGAGGGCCAGCGCCTCGATCGACTTGGCCACGGTCCGGTCGGCCAGCCGCAGATTGTCGCGACGGTGTCCGACAACAATCCCGCGCTGTCACAGGCGGTGGCGGACAACTTTACCCCGTCGGTCGACGGCACCATCACCAAGGTTCGCTGGTGGGGTTACTACCGCCAGGCGGCGGTGGCGGCGGCCTGCGCCAACCAGGGCGGCAGCTCACCGGACAACTGGACGATCACCTTCTACAACGATGCCCTGGCGCTTCCGTTCCAGGTCGTCGCCGGACCCTTCCCAGTGACGCCGACCAAGGTCGTCACCGGCTGGCAGTTCAACGGCCGCGATTACCATCGATTCGACGTTTCAGGATTGAACGTCCCGGTCGTGGCGAATCGCTGCTACTGGATGGAAATCCTGAATCACACCACCGGCGAATGCGTCTTTTTCTGGGCCACCGGTCCAATGGGTGACCTGCACTCCGCCGGTGACGGCACGGCGACCGGCAACTATCAGCCGGGCGATGAGCAGACCTTCGATATGTCCTGGTGTCTTGATATTGACATCAATTCGAACGCCTGCGACGACGCGATTGAACTGGTCGGCGCCTGCTGTCTGAACCAGGGAACATCCTGCTCCGACAACGCCGGGCCGACGGCGTGCCTGACCGCCGGCGGTACTTTCGTCGGCTTCCTGCAGAGTTGTGCGCCGGGCCTTTGCAACGGTGCCTGCTGTGATCCGGGCAATCCCAACGTCTGCACGA
>CALLKH010000515.1 GCA_938008425.1 uncultured Planctomycetaceae bacterium
CCAGGCGCGGAACCGTCTGAACCACGTCGGTCAGCCCCAGCACTCCGCCGGCCGAGCGCGGTTTTTGATGGATCAGAATCCCAAGGGGAATCCCGAGGCCGATCGCGAATCCCATCGCCATCGCCGTCAGGACCAGGTGCTGAACCGTCTTCCGCCCGATCTCACCCCACCGCCGCTGAATCAACCGCAGGAAAGTTCGTGGACGCGTTGAAGACCGCCCGGCAGCATTCCGAGACTTGCCGACCTCCGAAACCGGTTCACGACCTTCGATCCACTCCTTCGCGACGGCTTTCGGCGATCGGCGATTGACGTCAACTTCGTGATTCATTCGACGCATCTCGGCTGCGTCAATCGAGTTCACGAGGGAGGCAAGCGCTTCTCGAATTTCCGGATGTCGACGAAGCGTTTCGCCCCGCACAACCGGTACGGCATCGTAAGGCGGAAAAAATGATCGATTGTCCCGCAACACGCGAAACGGGTACGCGGCGAGTCGGCCATCGGTGGCGAACGCACAGATGACATCCACCTGCCCGTCGCGAAGGGCGTCGTACATCAACCCCGGATCGACATCGGAGACGTCGCCGAACTCGACGCCGTAAACACGTCGAAGCCCGGGGAGTCCGTCCGGCCGTTCGACGAATTCACTGGTGAATCCGCACCGCAGCGAGTCCGCCGTCTCGACGAGATCGCTGATTTTCTCCCAGCCGTTGTCATCCGCGTCCTGCTCCCGAACGGTAATGGCGTAGGTGTTGTTGAAGCCGACCGGCGGAAGGACGCAGAAATCGAATTGCTCACGATAGGAACGGGCGACGTGACGATAAGTCGAAAAGGCGTTCCGGCCGGCCTCCGCTCGAAGGACATCAAGCGCTGCCGTACCGGTGTACTCGACGTAGATGTCGAGATCCCCGCTGAGCAGCGCGGCATGACAGAGACCGGTTCCGCCGAGGCCGAAGCGCCGTTCAGCCTGCAGTTCGGTGTGCCGGGTAACAAGCTGGGCGACCAGTTCGCCGAGTATCTGCTGTTCGGTGAAGCTCTTGGCGCCCACGCGGATGACGTCGTCAGCCGATGCCGCGGGCGCAACCACCAGCAGCGCCGCCAGCGCGGCGAAGACCATCGGCCGTCGTGATCCCATGCCCATCAGCCGTTGATCTCCCTGAGGCGGTTGCTCTGCGCCGTCGCTCGTTCAAACAGCGATGAGACAAACTCGGTCGCCGGCCGCGTCATGAGGTCCGTCGGCGTTCCGATCTGCTCGATCTGCCCGAGATTCATGACGGCGATTCGATCCGCGATCATCATCGCTTCGAACAGGTCGTGGGTGACGAACACAATCGTCTTGCGAAGTCGTTCCTTGAGGTTGAGCAATTCGAGTTGGAGATTCTCCCGGGAAATCGGATCGAGCGCTCCGAACGGCTCATCCATCAGGAGCACCGGAGGATCAACGGCCAGCGCCCTTGCCACGCCGACGCGCTGCTGCTGACCGCCCGAAAGTTCACGCGGGTGCCGATCGCCGAATTCCCCGGGATCGAGGCCGACGAGATTCAGAAGCTCGTCGGCACGATCGCGGCGACGTGAGATCTCCCAGCCGACAAGACGCGGCACAATGGCGACATTCTCCCGGATGGTCATGTGCGGGAAGAGTCCGATGCCCTGAAAGACGTAGCCAATAGACCGTCGCAGCTCAAGCGGGGACCAGGATTCGACCTTCCGCCCGAGAACCTCGACCGTGCCCGAATCGGCGACGGCCAGTCGATTGATCAGCTTGAGTGTCGTGGTCTTGCCGCATCCGGAGGCGCCGAGCAGCACCACGGTCTCGCCCTCTGCAATCTCCAGATCGATACCCCGGAGGATCGCGACTCCCCCCGAATAGGACTTCCAGATGTTTTGAATGCGAATCATTAGACAATTGTCTTCGAGCCGCGACGGAGGCGGAGAGTCTTGTCGGCAAGCCGATTGGACGTTCGCGGCGCCCTGGATGTCGGCCTGATCACGCGACCGAATTCATGCCTGAGGTCGTCATAATCAACGTAATACACTGATATCGGGCAAATTGCGACGTGTCGGATTGATCATTCTCCGTCAAGGGTTATACTATCGATGTGGATGGTTGTCGGATAATCCGGAAGCTGAAATCTGGCTTGCACACGAACTGTTTTGTCGCCTTGGAAGAGTGGCAGTTTGAACGGGATTCCTATGCCCCTACGCAATGCTCCGATCGAAGATCAGATTCTCTCATCCATCCGCCGGGTGGTTCGCGCCATCGAACTGCATTCACGGCTGCTGATGGACAAGTGCGGCCTCACGGGGCCGCAGTTGGCGACGCTTCAGGCGCTCGATCGCGGCGAAGGTGTGAATGCCAAGGATCTGGCAACCGTGCTTCACGTCAGCCAGCCGACCATGTCGGGCATTCTGGAGCGACTCGAGCGAGCCGGGCTCATTGCTCGAACGCGCAGCGATCAGGATCGCCGCAGCGTCGACGTCGCGCTCACGGAAAAGGGCCACGAGAGTCTCAAGTCCGCGCCGCTGTTTCTGCAGGATCGCTTCCGGGTCGAACTGTCCAAGCTCGACGAGTGGGAGCGGACGCTCATGCTCTCGTCGCTTCAGAGGGTGGCCACCATGCTGGACGCCACCCACCTTGAAGCTGCACCACACCTGGTCACTGGGGCGGATTGCCTCTAGTTCTCCGTCATCTGTTTTTCCGTAGCCAGGAACCCGCCTCTTCGCGGCCGGATTGTACCATTGAGATTGTTCCATCGCGGCGATATTGCCGCCGGATTCCCAGCGAGGTTTCAGATCATGCCGAGCAAAGAAGCTCCCTTGTCACCAAGAACTGATAACAACCGTCAGAATAGTCGTTTAGAACAGCGCAGCGACGGGACGGAGTCATCGAACTCAGCCGGTTCCGTGGGGCCGGTTCCGAAAGCGCCCCTCATCGCCCTTCCAGAGCCCGACCTTCAGCTCTCGCAGGATTCCGAATGGTGCCTGGTGAAACGCGGAACCGAGTGGCGGCAGATTCGATTCCATGACTACCATGAAATCTACAAGATTCCCGGGCTTTACGAAAAAATATTCTATCGCGTGCTCAAGTGCGACTCGCCGGCGGAAATTCGCCTTCAACTCCAGGCCGAGCTCGAAAAGCACGGCGTCGATCCACTGACGATGAGGGCGCTCGATGTCGGCGCCGGCAACGGCATGGTGGCGGAGCAGCTCACCCAGATGAAGATTCCGTTCATCGTCGGCATCGACATCATCCCGGAGGCCCGATCGGCCGCCCTTCGCGACCGCCCCACTGCTTACGATCATTACTACGTGCTCGACCTCACCGATCTCGACACGCAGGAGAACGAACAACTTCAGGAACACCGCTTCAACTGCATGACCTGCGTCGCCGCACTCGGCTTCGGCGACATTCCCGCGGCCGCCTTCTCGCAGGCGGTGGCCCTGGTAGAACCGGCGGGCTGGCTCGCATTCAACATCAAGGCGGAGTTCCTGAAAAAAGGCGAAAAGTCCGAATTCTCGAATCTCATCAGCCGCGCGGTCGAATCGGGCGCAATCGAAATACTGTCCCAGCGCCGCTACGTCCACCGGCTTGCCACCGACGGTCAGCCGCTCGAATACGTCGCCATCATCGCCCGAAAACGGGGGGAATTGTCCGAGTTTCTGCCGTCAGCGAAGCCTGTTCGCTGACGTATCGCGCCTCAACTCGGCTCACGCGCGGCGATGCCCGTCCGCAGAACGGCCAGCGATCGAAGTCCGCGCCGCTTCCGCTGCACGGATGTCTGTCGATCATCGTACGCGGACCGGCGCGGCGATTCATGGCCGGTCTGTTGCGGATGGGACCTATCCCGGAAGCTCACGCAATATGGTGAATGCGGCGGCTCGCGACCGTCGATACACTATCGATGGCCGAACCGTCTCCGCGCTGCCGATCGAGCAGTCCGCGAGGAGAGGCGCCGGCGCAGGCTTCAAACAGGACTCGAAAACGCCATGCTCAATCTCGTTCACGTCACCCACGAGGCCGTCGTCAAAATGGGCGGCATCGGAACCGTTCTTGAAGGACTGATCACCGCCGAAGAATACATCGACGCGGTCGATCGCACGCTTCTTCTGTGTCCCCTCTTCACCACCGAGGGCGATGCCGACTCCCGGCTCGGTCCCAAGGGAGAGGTGCTTTACTCCACCATCGACGGCCGCTGCAACGATCCACACGCCCACGCCTTCCGACAGATCGAACAGCAGTACCATGTTCGAATCGTCTATGGCCGGCGATTTCTGAGAGACTCCCTCACCGGCCGCGAGGCTCGGCCGGAAGTCGCCTTGATCGACGTCAACCACATGAATCCGCACGAGGTCAATCAGTTCAAGAAGCGACTCTTTGACTGCTTTGGCATCGACTCTCGAAACTACGAAGGCAGCTGGGACTACGAACAGTATGTCCGGCTTGCGGAGCCGGCGCTGGCGGTCGCGCGGGCGCTGGGCTTCAACACCGGCGACGCGAAGTGCGTCGTGATCGGCCACGAGTTCATGGGGATGCCGTCGGCGCTGTGTGCGAAGTCCCATCCCGAGTGGGGAATGAAGTCGGCGTACCATGCTCACGAGGTCCCCACGGCGAGAAAGATCGTCGAGGATCATCCGGGGCACGACACCACGTTCTACAACGTCATCAAGAAGGGCGCCGAACAGGGCTTGCACCTCGGCGACCTGTTCGGTGATGTTTCCGGCTACTACCGGCATGTGCTGGCCGAGGCGAGCCGGCACCTCGATGTCACGATGGCGGTCGGTGACTACGTCGTTCAGGAATTGAGAATGCTGTCGCCCGCCATGAAGGACAGCAACATTCAACTTGTGTACAACGGCATCCCGGCTTACGAGATCACCCCGCAGGAGGCGGCGCTCAGCAAGCAGCGGCTGCAGGACTACGCCGAGACCCTGCTCGGTGATCGCCCCGATTACATTTTCACCCATGTCACCCGGCTGACGCCAAGCAAAGGCCTCTGGCGCGACGTCCAGGCCATGTCTCACATTGAGCAGCACCTGCGCGAATTGAACAAGACCGCGGTGCTGTTCGTGCTCTCCACCGAGATCGGCGGACCACGGCGGCGCGAAGACGTGCTGCACATGGAGCGCCACTGGAACTGGCCCGTCGCCCATCGCGAAGGCCTGCCGGACCTCTCGGGCGGCGAGGCCCGGTTCTATCAGGACGTGCAGGTCTTCAACGCCCGCGCCCGGAACAGCAAGATCGTGTTCATCAACCAGTTCGGATTTGATCGACTCACCTGCGGCCAGCGGATGCCCGAGGAGATGCAATTCACCGACATTCGCAAAGGCAGTGACGTCGAGTTCGGCCAGTCCATCTATGAGCCGTTCGGCATCGCCCAGGTCGAAGCGCTGTCGTTCGGATCGATCTGCGTCATGAGCAGCGTGTGCGGTTGCGAGTTCTTCGCCTCGAAGGTGGCGGGGCCGAAAGGGTCGCCGAATCTCATCGTCGCCGACTACTGCGACTATCGGGCGAACCCGGACACGATCGACGGCTACAAGAATCTGAAGCGCGAGGAGCGCGAAGCTTTTGGCGAGCGGGTGGCCGAAATGATCGCTCAGGAGGTCGTTCGACGACTGCCCAAGAACGTCGAAGAGAAGGCCGCATTCATCAAGCGCGGCTATGAGCTGGCCCATCAGATGAGCTGGGATGTGATCGCGGAGAAATACTTCCTGCCGGCGATTCAGGGCGTCTTCCCAAAGTCGCCGGCTGAGTCGCCGCGGTCATTTGCGTCGGCGCATTGATGGATCTGAGCGCCGCGATTGAGGCCGATTCAGGGTACGGGAACGTCCCCGGGTGAGATGACCTTGATCAGCACCCGCGAACGAGCCGCACCGTATGTATTCGTGACGTGATAGGTGAAATGATCCGCACCGACGAATCCGACCGGCGGCACGTAGCGAAACGCGCCGGTTGAATCCAGCTCCACGAATCCCCCCGCCTCCGTCAAACCTGTCACCGGTTCCAATTCTTCGACAAAACGGTCATTACGCAGCACGCCATCCGCAGCCGTGATGATCAGCTCGGTGTGCATCAGCACCGAGTAGCTCTCATGATTGACATCGGGCTGCGACGCGCTCGCGTCGGGCACGAATTCGATGACCGCTTCGTCCACGAGCGGAAGCCCCATGCGGCTGACGGTCGCCGTCTCGCAGCCGGTCATCGAGAGAAAAAGTAGCACCGCACACGTCGAAAATAATTGCGCTCTGATCATCATCCGTAACGCCTCCCCTGCCTTCCCGGTGACCAGGAGCAAACGGCGCGCCGTTGAACGCTGCATGAGGTGGCGACATACGATGGCCCATAATGGTCAGGCGTGTGACACTCCAGACCACCCTCTGGCGGATTGAATCCGCCGCCCCGGCGGGTTCGGTTTGGCCGGTTTGTCCTCCATTCACCACAGGATTGACTCCCCCCTTTGGTGGGCATGTGTTTGTTATGAGACCTGACGCTCAGGAATACACGCGGTCTTGAACGACCGCCGGTTCGTTCCCCTCAAACCTGCGCTTCAGGTCCGCCCATAACTATTTGCAAATACACATGATATGACGCTGGTCTCATTTCTGCGGATTGAGTCCGCAGAATATGCCCCTCCGCTAAAGAAAACAAACAACCCGCGCCGATTATCTATCTTACCTATGTTACCAATCTTAACTAAACTACCCAGTCACC
>CALLKH010000516.1 GCA_938008425.1 uncultured Planctomycetaceae bacterium
TCGAGCCGATTCACCGCTCCGCAGCGCGATCCCATGCTTCCGGATCGATCGATAAGGATGGCGATGTTCACCATCACAAACGTCGCAATCGTCCTTGCGGGACCGGGCGGGAGTTTCGCCAGGCCCGTCACGAGTTGATGAAGAAATGTAAGCCGTGTCATTTCTTGCGCTCCTTCAATTAAGAAAAACATTGGGGTGCTGAACGCGACCCGCCGCCCGGGCGATCACGATTGGGTTCCGCCCAACAGATCGCCAAAGCCTTGCCGAATATCATTGACCGACTTGCCGCTGATCAGGTCGGTGATCGTGATGTCGAGCGTGGCGTCAGCCGTGAGACCGTACGTCACGCGAATGCTGTTTTTGTCAGGCGATCGCTTGGGTAGCCCATCAAGAACCATATCGCCGTAGAATTTGCAGTCCGCGGGGTCTGCATGGTCAGCGCCGCTCGTGATCTTGACCGTCACGGCGGTCTGTTCCGGATGCTCGACTGCGAAATCATCCTCCTTCTTGGCGGGCAGCCTGGAGTTTGCGGGAATGATGACGCTGTTGCGTTCGGCGCCATTGCGCATCGCCAGGCAACCCAGCGCATGGGCCGTGACCTCTGCAATCTCTTTCACGGGCGGCGGCAGGACTTTTCGCCCCTCGCTGTCGACGACGCTAAGGCCCTCTTCATCAGCCAGCTTGGCCGCGACGATGGCCGCGCCCATCGCGACGGCTTCGTCGGGATTGATGTCCGTGCGGGGCGGCTTGCCGAACATCTTGAACAGCATGTCGCGGACGGCCGGAATCCGGGTCGATCCGCCGATCAGTATCGGTCCGTCGATGTCGCCGGCGCGAAGTCCGGCGGCGGCCAGGACGCGCTCGGTGATCTCGCGGGTCTTTTTGACGATCGGGGTAATGAGCGAATTGAATTCCGCCCGCGTGAGCTCGATGATCAATCGCTGTCCCTGGGCCGAGATCATAAAGCTCGCCGATTCGCTACGGCTGAGCGTCTTCTTCGCCATCTCGCACTTGTCGAGAATCTCCAGGAATGCTATCAGGTCGCTTTCCGGCGTGACATCGATGCCCGTCTGGTCTTTGAATTCCGCGAGCACCTTGTCGGCAAGGAGATTGTCAATGTCAGAACCGCCCAGGTTGCGATCGCCATCGGTGGCGAGTGTCTCGAACTTTCCGCTTTCGATCTTGAGGATGCTGACATCGAAGGTTCCGCCGCCGAGGTCAAAGGCTAAGAACGTTCCCGTGGCGTCCCGATCGAGGCCGAAGGCCATCCCGCCGGCGGTCGGCTCGTTGATGATCCGGCGTACGTTGATGCCGGCCAATTCACCCGCGCGACGGGTGGCGTCACGGGCGATGGCGTCGAAATAGGCGGGGACGCTGATCACGGCCCCGATGACCTTCTGGCCCGTGGCGGCTTCGACGGCCGCGACGAGTTCGCGGATCACGTAGCTCGAGAGAGCTTCGGGTGAATAGGTCTTGCCGCTGACGGGATGAACGAAAGCCGGGATAGGCTGGCCCTGTCCGTCACAGACGCCCATGGTTCGCTTGAACAAGCGGGCGGTGTACTCAGGGGCGTAAGCACTTTGATTGACGGCGGCATGGCCGACGACCGGATGGTCCTCGTCCTGCAGGTTGACGACCGAGAGTGTCAGCAGGTCGCCGTCGGCGTTTGGGATCATCCGACATGTTCCGTCGGCCTCATAGACTGAGACGCCACTAAACGTCGTTCCAAGATCAATACCGACGAAAATTCCAGTCTTCCTGCTCATGATTTTGCTCCAGCTTTGCGGTAAACGATGACCAATTCCGGGCGTATCAGCGTGCCGCCCCGATGAAAACCGGCGCGTACGACCCGGGCGACGTGACCGTCCAGGTTCGCGCGGGCTGTGTCTTCGATGCTGACGACCTTCTGTGTCCGGGGATCGAATGGACCGGCATTGGCTTGGGTCTGCTCGACGCCCATCCCCCGGAGGATCATCAGGATCTCGGTTGCGACCGATCCAATCGCGGCGTCGTACTTCTCGAAGAAGTACCGGACGCGGGCATCGAGGGTGAGGTTGACGTCCTTGCGAAATCCCGCGGCCAGAAAGGCACGCTCGTCCTGGATTCGATCGAAGACGGCGATCAAGTGATCGACGATCGGTCGCACCGCAGAATGCTGGGCGGCCTGGATGCTCGTGTCGGAAAGGTCTTTGCGAATGGCGGCCCAGTGCGATTCGGCGTCCCTGACGACAGCGCGGGCGACCCGGTCGGCGACCGGCTTGAGCGAACGCCCGATCAGCCCATCGACGTGACGGCCGCGTTCTTCAATGTCGTTCGAGATGGCCGTCGAGACCTGCCCGGCAAGATGGGCGAAACTCCCATCGAATCCAATTCGAATTTGCTTGACGGTCTGTTCCGCGACGTCAGCCGTGCTAATCCGATCGCCCAGCCCGGCGACTACAAATTCGGCGATCCGGGCAGCCATGGCTTCGACGGCGCCGGTCCCGGTGAGTTTCAAAGTCTCGCCGTTTGAGTCCAGCGCGGACGAATGATCGTGCCAACGATCCTCGTCGGCATCGTCATTGCAAGCAGAGTACACCACGCGCGACGGCAGGGGTGTAACGCCAGTCCTCCGTCGCTTTCCTCGATTCCAGAATCCGAACATGTTGAGAACCTCCAGAGAAACAGGTGTCAGGGGCGTCGAAACCACTTCATTGCCAGGACGACGGCGTACACTGCCGTGCACAAGACGGCGAGGTAAATGTGATCCAAGATTCGTGGTGTGTGGCCGGCCACATCGGCGAAACTCACGGCGGGTGTCACCTGTTTGGCGATCACCGCGAGCGCGACGATGAACGCGGGGACAAGAATCACTTCGCTTCGGAATCCCGGTCTGGGCGGCGTCGGTTCGGGCGGTTTTCTTCGCGCGAGCATGATGCAGCCCCAGCCGCCGATCATCAGCGCTGCGACGGCCAGCATCTCGTAGTCGCTGGAGAGCCGCTCGGTTCGCTCGACGTAGGGCAGGGCCTCCAGGACGCAAAACCCCCGTCCGTCGCGGATCCAGAGCGCGAGTGCTCCCAGCAGAAAAAATCCAAATACGATCTTCAGCGAGCGCATACGACACCTCAAAAAGAGAACGTCCTGCCAATAGGTATGGGACCGGAATGTTTCTGCGAAAATCAAAGGAACTCGTCGATGCGACGGAATTGAATTTGTGGAAGCAGGGTCGTGAGGAGCGGGTCCTTGCGAATCATCGCCTCGACCCGCTTGCAGTCGCTCTGAACCGGACACAGAAAAATCAATTCACGGATCGCGCTGTTCACTGAGAGTGTCTGCAATGCGTTGCTGACGACGTTGGACGTCGAGAGCGTGATCTCGAATGCGATGGACAGGCCCTTTGGACTGCGACCATAAACATCAACGGCGTGCTGGGTTGGGCCGACCCGAAATTCGGTCTGGACGTTGGACCATTTCTTGGACGTGAGATACCGAGCGACGCGGCTGATCAGGACGGTGTGAACCAGGCCGCCATGGCCGAGGTAATGGGGCGGTTTCGTCAGGCCGAGCATCCGCCATCCGGCGTCGATGACTTCGATGAAGGTATACGTCGCGCGGCCGAGTCGCGTGTCATGAACCCTGACCAGCCCGGCCGCCTCGAGTGACTGGGCGTTTTTGAGCATTCGTTTGTAGTCAGGGATATTTAATCGGATTCGGCGTTCCTTCATCCAATCATCCCGGTGTCGGGCGCAATCCTGAAGCAGGTCGAATTCGTCCTGGTTCAGCGGCTGATTGGTCGTCTGGCTCGCCGTGCCGGCCGGTTTGGGCTTGTTCCAAGGAGTATTCAGCTCAGCCATGATGGATGGATAGTCGGTGAGGGGTTTTGAAATTGTAGTAGGAAAGGCGGCCAACTTCGGCAACATGAGTCGGCGGCGCGTCGGCTCGTCGATGGCGTTCTTGTTTATCCCGGGCCGATCGAGATCGACGAGGAAGGCGTCGGTGTAGTCGCAGAGCCCGACTTCCCGAACCAGCGCCTGGCCGCGACCGAGCCGCGGAATCATCGTCTTGGCCTTTGGCGGCAGGTTCATCATGCCGGCGGCGATGTCGATGCTCATGACGTCGGTCAATCCGCCCACCACGAACATCGTCTTTGCCGAAGCCAGGACCGCCCGGGACGTGTCCGGCAACAGGTGGGGAACGATGATGAATCCCACGCCGGTCTCCCGGCCTCGAAGGATCTGGACAGCCAAGGGGGCGATCCCGTTTTCGGCCTCGAAATCTGCTTTTCGGCTCAGCACGAGCTGTGCTTCGTCGAGAACGACCAGGACTTCGAGGGCGACGTTGTGAACATTTCGGGCGACGCGGCTCGCGATGATCCGTTCAACGACCAGGGCAATGATCAATTGCTGGGCCGGAGCGGGCAGGGATTCCATTTGCAGGACGGTGATTCCGCCGGGAGACAGGAGATGATCGAGGACCTCGACGCCGTCGCAGGTGTCGAATACCGCGCCCGAGTCGTCGAGAAGTCCCTGCAGTTCATTGATCAGGCTCGCCCGGTATTCGGCGTCCTTGCCGAACCGCGATCCTCGAATGCTCTTGAGGAACTGAAGGGCGTTAAAGAAGCTTGGCCAGGGCCGTGTCGGATCGTGATCGACGCCGAAATGTACGCACAATCGCCGAAGGACATCGAGCAAAAGGTGGCGGGATTTCTTGAGGCCGCGGTACTCGCACAGGTAAGTGGCGACACGCGCTAGCCATGACTCCATCGAAACACCTGTTGGCGGTCGAATCAGGCGAAGCGGGGCTTCCTCGCGCACCTTGAATACGCGAATCTCTGGATGTTGGATCGCGGCAACGCACGTGAAATCTCCCTTGATGTCGAACACGAGTTGGGCGACCGTTTGGAGACGATCGTGCACGCCTTGGAGGGTATTCAGCGCCAATGAGGTCTTGCCGCCGCCGGTGATGCCGGTGATGACGACGCTGCCGCAGTCGATTGCGATACGGGGCCCGACGCGAACGCCGGTCTCCGTGGTCTGGCCGATCTCGAATTCAGGTGGATAGGTGGGTGAGTAAAGATCTTCCTGCTGGGGAGGTGTCGCAAGGAAGTTAGGCGAAAGGCGCTGCTCGGCCTCAAAATCATCGAGCATTCGGGAGAGCGATTCGGCCAAGGCCCAACATTTCGGATCGTGGGCCAACATCGTGAAATAGGATTCAATCTGGGCGTCTCGACCGGCGCCGATTGCGTCGGCGCGTCTTCGTAGCTGGTCGAGTTGGCGCATGGCCTGCTGTTGAAACTTTGAGTTGTTGGTCACGCCGGTCCTGTCACAAGAAAGAGGTCATGCCATATGACGGTTACCTGAAGAAGATCCGCCGAGCCGCGCGGCACAGGGCGTCCCAGACGGCGGCCTTCATCGCCTTGTTTTTTTCACGGAGATGACACCGATCGCATTTTCGCGAAGGGCCGTCGTTGGATGGATGAGAGTGCTTCCAGCAGCAGGGTGTGCCGCAATCACAGACCACGAAGTGGGATTTGCAGACGTTCGGGGAGGGGGCCTCTCTTATGCACCCTGAGCAGACGCCGGCAACTTCAACATCTGGCCAGTAGCACCCACAGGCCAGTTCACACTTACGATGAATGATCTGGGCGTCGATGTCGGCGTTCGGCGAGGGACCGATGACCTTGGCGTAGTTTCCCTGGGTCTCGGACTGGCCGTCGGCGCGAGTGAATTCGGCGTCGACCGCCTCCCGAGTGATCGGCATGCGGCGAGGTTGATGAGATTGATACGCCATCACATTCTCCTATCTGCCGAGTGCCGCCTGGGCGAATCGCACGACCCACCAGACGGCGAGGCCGATGATGTAGGTCCCGGCCACCGCCACGATGATGAGGACGAGAGAGAATGCGAGCGTGAACGCCCTTCGAGCGACGTCGGCGACTTTTTCAATGACCTTGTCCCAGTCCATTTTCGGTCTCGTCTGTTCTGGTCGTTGCAAGTTTCAGACGTTTGACGCCATTGTTGCGAACACGAAAAGCCGCGATCTGTGGTTCGCCCCCATCTCGCACCGGCATGAACCGCGCGTCCGCTACACGGCCGAGCAGCGTTAGCAGGTCGACTTGTTCGTTCGCCGCCGGACGGATTCCGAAACCGCCGACGAGAAACTCGTGAAGTGGGCTGCCAGGAGCGAGGAGGGCCGGAATGTCGTGAGTGACCTTCCGTCCGGCCTGTCGGGGGTCGTTCAGGATCGAAAGAACGATTCGAATCATCGTCTTGCCGGGTCGGCTGACGGACTCAATCGACACTTGGTACCAACGCCGGCTGCTGAAGGCGGGATACGACTGCATCGGAACAACGGTGCTGGGCTTTCGGGGCATAGAGAACCTCCGAGTTCCTGGGCATTTCTGAGAACATGGGCCTCAATAGATCAGGGGTGGGAAAGTTTCCATGAAAGTGATTCGTTTGAGAGTTCTGCGGTTCCTGAGGGCGGCATTTCGTTCCGGGCCGTCTTTTGAGTTTCAGGCCGGCGACGGTCCGGGCTGAATGCCAGCGCTCACTTCGCAGGGTGAATGATGATTCGCGAATGTGCAGGCCGACGAGGGGGGATGCATGAAATTTGGCTTCGGTGAGGTGCGGTACCGGTCAGTCCGCGCTCCAAAGTTCCACGACTGAAAATTCGATTGGGATGGATCAGCTCGATCTCATTCGAACGACCCCGTCAAGCAACTCC
>CALLKH010000517.1 GCA_938008425.1 uncultured Planctomycetaceae bacterium
GTAGACCCGCCGCTGCCGTTTAGATCGTGCGCGTCCAGCAGGCCTCCGGCAATGTCGAGCGCGGTATGGCTGACGATCGCCCCGGCATCCGCCCGTGACTCCAGCCGGGCGACCGTGGGCATCACGAATCCGCCGGCTTCGGCATACGCATGAAACCGCGCCTCGGGCGACTTTCCGATGCCGACATCTCCCGTGGGGCTGATCTGAAAGTAACGGGCGTTTGCGTTTCCGGCCGGATCGCTTCCGTAGGTGATGCTCAGGTCACCGCCGCTTCCGGCCGTCCGCTGCACGAGGGACCACTTCGTCATGTCGCCGGTCGTGGTATTGATTTCTCCGAGCGAGATGCCCGAGGCGGGCGCCCCCACATTGTCTGAATAAAGTCCGATCCAGGCCTGTCCCGCTTCGATCACGAGTTGGTCGGTGCCGAGATCCCCGGCGTCAAAGAAACTGCCGAGGTTGGCGGTGCCGGTGATGTGCAGACGCGCAAGGGGGGCCGTTTCGTTGACACCGATGTTCAGGCTGGAGTCGACGAAAGTCCCACGCGTTTGAAGTGAGTAAGGGGTTCCGGTGACCGACTGACGCGGCGACAGCGTGGTGTAAGATCCTGCGCCCGCCGGCATCCGCACGCCGATTTCCAGCCACCGCGCGCTTCCGTCGAATGCGGCGGCGCCGAAGTCGATCTTCACGTTGAAGAGGCCGTCGACGACCCCAACGCCGGTGACCGTCACGGCCGACGCCACTTCAGTTCCGCCGGTGAGTGAATCCCAGAGTCTAAAGCCGAAGTCGGCCGTTCCGGTCACGGGTGTTCCCGCGTCGTCGAGCCGGCCTTGAAAGGTAAAGGCCGTGCCCAGCGTCGTCTGCCCTTGGGCGAAGGTCGCCGCTGCTCCGATTATCCCAACGATGAGCGCTATGCAGGGTTTCATGGTTTTCTCCAAGGCGTTTCTGAACTGACCTATCCCGAATGTTCCCCAAGTACCGCGAGAAAACCCTGAGGAGGGGTCAGAGAATTTAGAAAAACAGCCCGAGAGATGCGGACTGCCTGGATCAGAATTGGGATCTTGGCGAAGAATCGCATTCCCGGAACATCCGTTTCGGCGTTTCGTTCGTGATATAATGATGAAGGTCGCTTCCCCTCGTCTTGATCAGTCGCAGGATTGTCCGGCCATGGGTCTGGATGCAAATTGCCATACAACCATGGGCTGCCTTACCCGCCTTCAGGATGGGGACGCCCGCGCGGCGGACGAACTGCTTCCGCTGGTCTATGACGAACTGCGAGCCCTGGCGTCCGCGCATCTGCGTCACGAGCGCCCTGACCACACGCTCCAGCCGACCGCGCTCGTTCATGAGGCCTATCTCAAGCTGGTGGACCAGACCCGGGCGAATTGGAAGGATCGTTCGCATTTCATGGCCGTCGCCGCCGAAGCGATTCGACGGGTCCTGGTGGACCACGCCCGGGGCAGGAACGCCGGAAAACGTACTCCGCCGGGAAAAAGAATGAGCATTGTCGACGACCTCGATGCCGCAGTGCCGCGAGAATTCGACATTCTCGAGATCGACAATGCGCTGTCCCGACTCGGCACACTGAATGAACGCCAGGCGAAGATCGTCGAACTTCGTTTTTTTGTCGGCCTGACGGTCGCGGAAACGGCCGAGGTGCTGGGCGTCTCGGAGGGTACGGTCAAGGGAGACTGGCGATTCGCCCGTGCGTGGCTTCAACGCGAACTCAAATCGGAGGAATCAGGATGACACCGGCACGGCATGCCCGGGCATCTGAACTCTTCCTGGCGGCGGTCGAGCTGGCGCCGGCGGAACGCGATGCATTTCTGTTCGGCGCATGCGGGGACGATTTAGAGTTGCGCCGTGAGGTGCAGTCGCTGCTTGCCCTGGACGCCGGCCCCGCTGAGATCGATGAGCCGGTCGCTCCGAGTCGAGTTCGTGAAGCGGCTCGATGCACCCAATCGTCGGTCCCCATGATCCCCGCCCGAATCGGCTCCTATGAGATACTGGGTCTGCTCGGCCGTGGCGGCATGGGCACCGTGTACCGCGCCCGTCAAACCCGGCCGGAGCGATTGGTTGCCCTCAAGGTCATGAGCGATTCTGCATTCTCGCCTTCAATGATTCGGCGGTTTGAGTTTGAGTCGCAGGTCCTGGCCCTTCTTCAGCACCCGGGCATTGCGCAGATCTTTGAGTCCGGCATTGCGTTGGACGGCCACCGAAGGGTTCCCTATTTCGCCATGGAACTCGTCGAAGGCCTCCCGCTCACGGATTATGCGGAGCGCTACTCGCTCTCGCTGGCGGATCGTCTGGACCTGCTGTTGAAGGTTTGTGCGGCCGTTCAGCATGCCCATCAGAAGGGAGTTATTCACCGGGACCTCAAGCCTGAAAACATTCTTGTGATGGATGACGATGCCTGGACGAAGAGCCCGACGGATGCCGGCGAAGGATTGAATACGAACTCGACGCGTGGAGCGGAAAGAGCCGACACCCGCAGATCGCATCGATCGCGACCCAAGATTCTCGACTTTGGCATCGCGCGAACCCTCGATCCCGATCTTCGCGCCGCAACGCTGGCCACCGCCGCAGGCCAGATCGTGGGCACGCTTCCGTACATGAGCCCGGAACAGGTCGCCGGAAATCCGGCCGCAGTCGATACGCGCAGCGACATTTATTCCCTGGGCGTGACAGCGTTCGAATTGCTCACGGGGCGGCCGCCGCATGACCTTCGAGACAAGCCGCTCCCTGAGGCTGTCCGGGTGATCCAGGACGCGCCGCCGTCCCGATTGAGTTCGCTGGACCGCACGCTCCGGGGGGATCTCGATACCATCGTGGCCAAGGCCCTGGAAAAGGAGAAGGACCGCCGGTATGCATCTGTGTCCGATTTCGCCGCGGACATTGAACGATTCCTGCGCGACGAACCCATCTCCGCCCGTCCGCCCAGCAGGATGTATCAGCTCTGGAAATTCACGCGCCGCAATCGCCTGATTGTCGGCGCGGTGGCGTCAGCCTTCGGGCTGCTCGTGGCGGCCTTTGTCGGAACGAGCTACGGCATCGTCCAGGCCCGTCGCGAGAAGGCGCTCGCTGAAAGAAGACTCGTTGAGCGCGAAGCGGTCAGCCAGTTCATGCTTCGCATCCTGACGACGCCGCGCCCCGACACCGAGCGGCGCGACATCACCGTCGTCGAAGCCCTTGAGGTTGCGCAGAAGGAAGTCAGCACGGCCTTCGCCGACAAGCCGGAGATTCGCGCAGCCGTGCACCTTGAACTGGGAGGAACCTATTTTCATCTGGGCCGAAATGACGACGCGCTTCATCATCTTCGAATCGCCCATGATCTGTTTCGCACGCATCTGGGCGACTCCGCGACGCAGACCCTCAAGGCCGCAAACGACCTTGGCGTCGCGCTGACACATGAGGGAAGTTCGGAGAGCCTTCGGACTGCAAGGGTGCTGCTGGAGGATGCGCTCGCTGACGCGCGTCGACAGTTCGGCAGGAATTCGAGGGAGACCGCCGAGTTACTGAATCAACTCGCGGGCGTCTTCTGGTCGGAGGGGAATCATGAACGCGCCGAATCACTCACCCGGGAAGCGCTGCAAGTCTGCATCATGCAGGGTTCGCAGGATGGCGAGACCGCTCTCTCCTCGCGCATCAATTTGGCCGTGCTCTGTGGGATAAAGGGCGACTTCCAGTCCCAGGAGTCAGAATTTCGTCAGACGCTCGAGCTTCTGGAGCGCACCCGGGGTGGCGAGCATCCCGAAACGTTGAAAATCCGACGTCAGCTCGCGAACACACTGATGGCGCTCTCCGGGTGCAGCGAGGCGGAACGAATACTGCGAAGCAATGCCGGGTTGATGGTTCGCGTCCTGGGAGAAAGACATTTCCAGACCCTGCAGAATTCGCATGACTTGTCGCGATGCCTGTTTCGACTCGGCCGGCTGGAAGAAAGCGTGGAACTGCTCGCCGAAACCGTGCGGATCGAACGCGAGGCCCTGGGATCAACAAACCGACTCACGCGATCGTCGTTGTCTGTGCTGGCCGACATGATGGTCATTCAGCACCGAATGGCCGACGCCGAGCCGATCTTCCGGGAGCTGGCGGCGATCGAAACGCAGACTCGCGGATTCGACGTCGCCGAAACTCGACTCAATAACGCCTGGCTTGCGATCTGTGCTGTCGAACAGGATCGACTCGACGAGTCACGATTGATCCTTGAATCGCTCCGACGCGACGCCGAAACCGCGGGGCCAAGATTGCTCCGGATTCTGACGGTCGCGAATGCGGCGCATCTCTGGAAGCGGGGTGAATTCGAATCGGCGGAGTCGGATTTACTCGGCGTGGAGGCGGAACTTCGGGCGGAAGAGTTTGACCCACTCAATCACGTCGCCCGTCGCTTCCTGGCTCAACTCTATGAGGCTTGGAACCAGCCGGATCGCGCAGCTGGGTGGAAGGCGAAGCCGGTGATCGGCAACGACCGATAGCCAAACGCCGGCCGCGAAAACGTCATTGTTCGTTTGGATGCAATCTTCACGAGAGAATCCGTGCCACGGGTCAGGCACACTGGGCGATGAGGGACTTGAACCCCCGACCCCCTCGGTGTAAACTGATCCCCAGGGACGCCGCCGAAAGGCCTAAAGCTTTGATAGTTCCAACGTTACGGCCCATTCGCAGAGTTTGCAAGTGATAGCAAAATGCCGCTTTTTTAGGCGGTATTTGCGGCTTGGAGAGTACAAAAACGGTAAATACCCTCTCAAGGATTTTGTGTTTGGCTGGATTACTTGAAGATCTTCATCTGCAATAAGGATCGATGTCAGGTCAGATGTGGCATTGATTTGATGGAAGTCTCTATGGCTGCAACTT
>CALLKH010000518.1 GCA_938008425.1 uncultured Planctomycetaceae bacterium
GGGCCTTCAGCGGACGCTTGGGCCGCACGGCATCACGCTCCTGTCGCACGCGCGGGCAGGCGGGAAAGAGGCCGAGCCGGTGCTGGCGTATCTCACGGAACTGGGCGGCGCGGACGAGGCCGGCTCGTTTGCGAAGCCGGACGACGAAGGACAATCGCGATACCTGGGCACCTACACCTACGGTCGAGGCGAAGGGGAATCCGTCGAGATCACGCTCGATCGCGATGGCCGACTGGAACTGAAGCGAACGGGGGGCGTGACGCGCAAGCTGTTTACGACCGGTACGGATGAATTTCACCCGGCGGGAGCGTCGGCTGTTCGCATTCGATTTGAGGGGGCCGGTCAGCGCGCGGATCGGGTTCGGATCGTCGATGGGAAGCACGTTGTGGTTTGCAGGCGGGTGTAAGCGATCGACGTTTCCTTTGAACGCGAGAATCTTGGCGCCCCGCGACGCTACTCGCATCCGCATGCCGACGCGAAAGGCCGTCGGAATGGCGCCGGTATAGAGGGAAGCCGGAGGAGTGAAAAATGAAAAATGAAAAATGAAAAAGAAAAAGGAAGACGCGTGAGCGGACCGTCAATCTCTTTTTTCACTTTAAATTTTTCATTTTTCATTCTCAATTCGTTCGCGTCATGACGCCCTGAAGTCTTCGCCGTTTCCGCCGGGGAACAAACGCCGCGAACGCCAGCAGCATCGTCGGCATGCCGGCGCCGCAGATGCCGCCGGGCATATCGCCGGGGGCCGGGCCGTTGGCGTTGTCGTTTGAGTTGTCGTTGTTGTTTGAGTTCGAATTGCCGTTCGAGTTGCTGTTGCCGTTTGAGTTCCCGTTCCCGTTTGAATTGTTGTTCCCGTTGGAATTGCCGTTGATGTCGGGCGTATTCGGTTCGGGGTCGCAGAGGTCGCCGATGCCGTCATCATCCGCGTCGGCCTGGTCGGCGTTGGCATCGGTCGGGCAGTTGTCACAGGCGTCGCCGACGCCATCGTTATCCGCATCCATCTGGTAGTAATTGGACACATCCGGGCAGTTGTCGCAGGCATCACCGCGGCCGTCGAAATCGGCGTCGGTCTGATCCGTGTTGGCGATCTCACGGCAGTTGTCGCAGTAATCGCCGACCTGGTCGGCGTCGCCATCGGATTGCAGGGGGTCCGCGTCAAAGTCGCAGATGTCGCAGGCGTCGCCGTGGCCGTCGCCGTCGGAGTCGAGCTGCTCCGTGTTGGCTTCGGTTGGACAGTTGTCTTCGCCGTCCTGAATGCCATCGCCGTCGGTGTCGGCGACGGTGATGCGGAGGCTCCAGCCGAGAAGGAAGCCGATGTTCGAGGTGGCGGAGTCACTGACGTAAAGCGTCCAGTTTCCGCCCGGGTTTCCCCCGTCAAAGACGGAGAGTGGCACGGTTTCGGGCCGAAAGGTCCCGGTGCAATCCATATTGCTGTTGACACACGGGCCCTCATGGATCGCCGTGGGTGCTTCGTCATCGAGCGTGACGTTGATGTGATCTCCGTTGTTCGCGCTGCCGCCCATTTCAGAGAATATTTCCTGGACGCTGAGCACCTCAGGCGAAGTGAGGTACACGCGAAGGTCTCCGCGCCAGGTGTGCGAAATATTGAGCGACAAGTCGACATCGACGATTTTCGCACCCGAGCCGAGCGACGGGACGGTGATGACCGACGGCGTCATCGAACCGAATGTCGAATTCTCGTTGGCTGGAATGCGCCCGTTGCAGTTAATTCCGTTCATGGCGCAGGTGTAGTCCAGAACGATGTCGGCTCGGGAGGTGGAGGAATTCGAAGCGAAGGCCGCGAGCGCGACCACGGTCCAACGGACGGCTCTCGGGTGCATGATCAATCTCCGGTCGAAAGGAACGCCCTGGCGATTCGGCGTTCCAGTCCAAATGACTGTTCCCATGCCTGATTAAACAAGAATTCGGGGCAGGGGCCTTGATGAGATGTCGTGGCGGAAGGTGATTGGGCAAAGCGGAGATTCGGCGATCTGGTGATTTGGCGATTTGAGGAGGCGGGTGACATCAATCAAAGTCGGTCGACCGGGTATCCACTCCTCGAAGACATGGACGTCGAACATGCCCTTTTTTCTCCGGATTGTGTGGGTTCCTGGGTCTGATTGATGCATTTGGGACGTTTCGAGTCGTCGCCGGCCTCCCGCCGAGTGGCATTGGGTGGTGGGGAGAATTATCATGGGGTGCATGGCCGTCTGGGCGGCCTTCGCGCGAGCCGCCTTTCCCGCTCGCAAGCCAGTTTTCTCTCCGGAGGATCATCATGTTTCGCCGAACGCGCTGGACCGCGGTTTTGATCGTTGCGTTGGGGGTATCGCTGGGGCTGCCGGGGATCTACGGCGCGACCGGGCTTCGGGCCGAACCGCCCGAGGACAAGCCCGCCAAGAAGACCAAGAAGCCCAAGGACGGCAAGAAGAAAAAATCGGACGAGGGTGATAAGAAGGCCAAGAAGAAGGCGGTACACGGTTTCAAGATCGGTCCGCGCGAAATCTCCAAGTACGAGATCGAAACTGGCGCCGAGGGGAACGAGGTGTCATTCACGTCGAAGACGAAGAAGGAGACGATCGTCGGCAAGTCCACCCAGATTGCAGGAGAACTGGAAGCCAATCCCCACGTTCTGCACAAGGCGAAGGGCAAGTTCAGCGTCGCGTGGAACACGCTCGACACCGGCAATCCGACGATGAATCAGCACATGACGGCCGACCCGTGGGTGGATGCCGCGACGAATCCGGAAATCGTGTTCACGCTGACCGGCATCGAAAAGATGAAACACACCGACAAGCGCGGGACCAAGCTCAAGGGGACCCTCATCGGATCCTTTTCGATTAACGGTGCCGCCAAGGAGATGAAGATTCCTGCCACGCTGGAATACGTCACGGCGGACAAGTCGGCCGGCAGAAGCGACGATTCGTCGTCGGCGGTGTTGGACGGCGAGGAAGGATCGGACAAGGAAGGCATCCGAATCGAGGCCAAGTTCGGCATCGGCCTGAAGGATTTTGGCATTGTCGGACGCGGCATCGGCGTCGGTGTGGCGGCGAAGCCTCAGATCAAGGTGTCGCTGTTTCTGCCCATCAAGGCGAAGGAATCACACGATGCGCCCGAGGGCGGGCAGATGCGGCCGCGGGGACGACGGCCGTCGAATCGATAATCACCCACGGCGCGAGGGAGGCATGTCGCTTCGCCGCGCCTGATGAATGAAGGACCATCACACATGCAGGACATTCTGAAGAAGCTCGGCCTGGAGGCCGTGAACCCCGGTGTTTTCAACGGCGATTGGATGGGGTCCGATTCAAAGCTGGACTCGTTTTCGCCGATCGATGGCAAGCTGATCGCCAGCGTCACCCAGGCGACGCCGGAGGAATATGAGAAGACGGTATCGGCGGCGCAGCGGGCATTCGAGTCGTGGCGGGTGATGCCCGCGCCGCAGCGTGGCG
>CALLKH010000519.1 GCA_938008425.1 uncultured Planctomycetaceae bacterium
TTGCTCTGGAGGACCCGATCGAATTGATCGGGCTCAAGGTCCTCGATCAACGCCATGGGCGCCGCACCGGCATTGTTCACCAGCACATCGACCGTTCCGAAAACCTCAATGGTCTTCGCGACGATTTCCTCGACATCACTCAGTTCCGTCACGTCAGCGGTCAGCGCCAGCACGCGGCCGCCTCCGCCGCGTTCAATCATGCGCCGGGTTTCGTCGAGCTCGTCCGGTGTGCGAGAGACGATGACAACGTTAACGCCGTGCGCCGCCAATCGACGCGCAATCGCCCGGCCGATCCCGCGGCCGGATCCCGTGACGATGGCCGTCTTACCGCTGAGATGATGCGTGAGTTCCACCTGATGCTCCCGGAGCAGCCGACCCGTCGCCGGCGCGAGGTCCAACGCCGAGTTGAACGACTTCTCGCCGATTTCCGAGTCGATCGCTGTCGCGCCGTGGGGATGAACCGCAGCCACAGCCGCCGGAACACTGACCGGACTCCGATCGCGCCGACGCAATCAGCACCCGGGCCAGATAACCGACCGCGGCCGCAACAAGCAGACCCACTATGACGTATTCAAGCTTCACGCTGGAATTCTAAGCCGGATTCCGATGAAAAGCACCCGCGAAGCGTTCGCGATGATTCATCGCCGCTTTGATGCCGAGGGATTGCGACGTTGCAGCCGTTGTGCGAGGCGGGAATTGATCGAATACCGCGGCGCATTACGATAGGATCGCACGGATCCAGGATTCCGCGCGATTCAACCCACTTTGAAGCAGGAGCCCTTCGAATGACGACCCTTGAGTTCCTTATTGATCGCCTGATGACCGCCAGAAAATGGACCAACAGCCTGCTCGTCGACATCGAAGAATCGCAGTGGTTCACCATGCCGCCCACGGGCGGGACCGGGCACATCGCCTGGCAGATCGGCCACCTCGCGGCCTCGCAACTGGTTCTCATCCCGAACCGATGCTTTAATCGCCCGTTTACCGAATTCGTCACCGACGAGTTTCGAGCCCCTTTCATGCGCGGCTCGACGCCGCACGCTGACCCGTCGGAATACCCCCCACTCGCCGAGATCAAGAACTTCTTCGAACGCACCCAGCAGACCTGCATCGAATTGGTCCGATCGATGCCGGAGACCGAGTTGACCGAGCCGGCGGGGTCGGATCCGCACCCGCTGTTTTCCAACAAGGCCGGCGCCATCAGCGTCGCGGCCCTTCACGAAACCTTCCATGCGGGCCAGATCGCGATGATCCGGCGCAGCCTGGGCAAGAACCCGCTGCGGTAGCCCAATCTGGGGGTTCTTCATCATTTAATCGTGGAAGCGGGCGGCGCCATGCCCAGCCGTCACTGACGGCTCGCCATTTTCGATTTCCGGACCAAAAAATTGCGAACACTCGCGAACCCGGGAGGCGACCCGTCCGTACTACCTCTACCTACTCCTTCTTCTCCAACGCGGCATGTGCGGCCGGCTCGAACGAATCGAGTCGGCCGCACGTTTTTGTTATCCGGACCTGGGTGTTACAATCCGAGCCCACCCCGCGATCAGCACAGATGCGGGATGCGTATCGAAGAAGGCCGGGTCATGAAGTCATTTCGCAAGGAACTCTGGTTCAACACCGCCACCCGGCGGGCCTATATCAATATCACCCCCCAGGTCGAGGACGCGCTGGCCGAAAGCGGCGTTCGCGAGGGGCTCTGCCTGGTCAACGCGATGCACATTTCCGCGAGTGTGTTCATCAATGACGACGAGCGTGGGCTGCACGCGGATTTTGAAAAATGGCTGGAGGACCTCGCTCCGCACGAACCCATCCGCCAATACCGCCACAACGACACCGGCGAGGACAACGCCGACGCACATCTCAAACGAACGATCATGGGCCGCGAAGTGGTCGTCGCGGTGACCGGCGGCAAGCTGGACTTCGGCCCGTGGGAGCAGATTTTCTATGGAGAGTTTGACGGTATGCGGAAAAAGCGCGTGCTGGTGAAGATCATCGGTGAATGACCCCTGCTCGGAACTCAAATGGAGTCACGGTCGTCTAATTGTTCATTATCCGGTCACAGCCGGCGATTCGAGAAGAGTAAGGAATCCGTAATGAAAAGAATGTTCGCACCTTCGAATTCGGCAGTCGCAATCGTCATGCTTGGTACGTTGTGCTTCGCGACGAGCGGGCTTGGCTGCATGTCACGAGATGAGTATCTGCGTAATGGTCTTGTTGCCTCGAAAGCAGAGGTCGGGTCGATCGGCAGACAACCGGCGGCAGCTCCTTATGATACGTCGAGCCCGAGAATAGCTCAGAGCGAAGAACCGACGCGCCTGGTCAGCGACGACACGTCCGCGACCGACGCCCCCGGCGCAACCCGCATTGTCGTCTACACCGCGTCGCTTCGAATCGTCGTCGTCGAAATTGAAGCCTCGATCAAGCATACCGACGCGATCGCCAAGGAGTTCAACGGCTGGGTTCAAACCATCTCCGACGACAGCATCACGATTCGCGTGCCGGCCGATCGCTATGAATTGGCCGTGGCCAAAATCGAATCGCTCGGTCGCGTCGCCGATCGCCGGCTTCAGGCGTCGGATGTGACAGAGGAGTATGTAGATCTTGAGGCTCGTTTGAAGAACGCGCTGGCTGTCCGCGAGCGTTTGAACGCGCTGCTTGCCCGGGCGGAGGACGTGAAGGCGGCGCTGGAGGTCGAGCGGGAGTTGGGCCGGATCGGCGAGGAAATCGAACGAATCAAGGGCAAGCTGGAACTGCTCAAGAACCGCGTGGCGTTCAGCACGATCACGGCCCAGTTCGAACGAGTCTATCGAACCACGCCGATGCCGCAGGTCACACGGCTGCCGTTCGAGTGGCTCAATGAACTCAACCCCAACCGCCTGCTCTCGTTCCGCTGAGATTCGAGTGTTCCGCGTCGCCCGGCGACGCCTGCCTACCGGAGAGACAACGTGAAGAAATCACTTCCCAGTTCCCTCATGGTTCTCGCCCTCGTGGTCGGCTGCACCCAGATCGACCCGCCCGAGGGATACGTCCGGGATCCGAACAATCAGACCTACGACTACAAGGCGGTGTCGGCACGCGGACACGCCATCGGCGTGAAGCGCCGACCCAATACCGACAAGTCGGCCACGCTACTATTCTGGACCGAGGCGATCGAACATCAGAAATGTGACATCGACGGCTACAAGCTGGCGTCGAAGAACGACATCAAGTCGGCGGGCGGTCTGCCGGGCGTGCTGTTCAACTTCGAATTCGGCGAGGGGCAGTCCAAGCTGACCTATCTCGTCGCCCTATACGTGACACCCTCCAACATTATCACCATCGAAGCCGCCGGACCGACGGCTGATCTGACAGACGAATTGGCATCGATTCGGCAATCGATGGAGTCGCTTCGGTAGTCGGAATCCGACGGAGACGCTGATCAACAAAATGGACCCCGAACGATGATCGTTCGGGGTCCATATTCTTTTGCCGGCAACGATCTCCCGACGTCGCAGGCATCGAACTCTATACGCCTGTTGTTCTCACTCCGCAGTCGGCTTCGTCCCTTTGACCTCTCCCGAGATTTCCGCCTTCACGTCGGCCGGCTTTGAAGCATTGTCGGACGATGCGGCCGCGGGCTGGGCGGGCTGGATCGACTTGATCACGCTGCCCGAACTGACCGGCCTGGGCCCGGCGATCGCGACGGGTTGAATCGAGATCGGAATTGAAATCTCCGGCACTTCCTTGCAATCGGTCTTGAATGTGATTGTATCGCCGCCCGCGGCAGGAACGTAGTCGGTGGGCACGTCCACCTTGAGGCGGTAGGTCTGGCCTTCCTTGATGTCCGTGAGTTCCAGCTTGAGGTTGGCATTCGAGACACCGAGATCGGTAATCTTGATCGCCTCGCCCATATTGCTGCGAATATAGAACTGTCGCGACATGGGTGCGGATCGGTCGGCCGGCAGCACCATCGAAGTCGGAGTGACATCGACAGCGGGCGTCACGAACGCATAGGCCTGAACTTCAATCGACGGCGACTCCGGGGCGCCGGTGGCCAGCGTAATCCGACCGCTGTTGTTCCCGGGCTCAAGCGGCGGAACCATCGAAACGACCAGTTCGAATTTCTTGCCTTCCTCAAGCGTGACGACGTCCGCCTTGATGCGCGGGTTGTTGCTCTTCGGCTCGCCGAGCTTGATGGCCTCCTCAAGGTTGTTCACGATCGTGAGCCTGCGGACCAGCGTGTCGCCCGCGTCCTTGGTCGTGATGCGGCCGAATGCGGCGGCCGCCGGCGTGACCTGCACCGGCTGCCACACTTCGCCCTTGATTTGAAGCGTGATCGAGGCTTCGGCGCCGGCGCAATTGGTGTCAACGGTGATGTTCTTGGACATCGGGCCCGTGACATTCTTGGTGCTGAGCGTCACCGGAATCTTTCCGGTTTCGCCCTTCTGGATGACCTTGTCGTAGTTGCCGGGCACGGTGCAGCCGCAGGACGGCTTGACTCTCAGAAGCTCAAGCGGACCGGTGCCCTGATTCGAGAAGAAGAACTCGTGCTTGATGTCGGTACCGGCCCGGACGCGGCCGAAGTCGTAGATCGGCGTGTCAAACTTGATCGAGGGAACCTCGCCCTCCTTCAAGACGACCGAGGGCTTCGGGGGCTCATTCGGATTGACGCCCGGCTTCACGGGACCATGATTATGGCCGGCGTGCGGATCGGTGGCCTGAATCTGCTTCTTGACCTCCACCGCCTTTTCGGTCTTTTCGGCCGGCTTCGGTTCCTCGGCGGACAACCGCGAAAAACCTGCGGTCAAGACCGCGCCCGCCACCAGCGTGCCGATGAAGAACTTCGCCGGACGTGTCGTCCATTCCAATGTCATGTCAAATCTCCTTGCTGCTCGAAAAACGAATCTGATTAAACTGTTGGCCGTCAATTGAGAGCTGCGCCCGTTCATGACTTCGACGACCTTCTTTTCTATTCAGTACACGGGCAACTATACCCCATCGGCCACGTGTCACGCTGTAACGGTTGTGTAAACGTCGTAAGTCGTGTCTCGCCCTTGTTTTGAAGTACCCGGCATGATCATGGCTCCGGCGGCGCGATAACCGGCCGGATCGGCTGGCGGGCCCGGTCGCATAGACGTATCCTGAACCGACTGAAGAATGGGGCGGAATGCTCCCGGGACGTCCGAATCCGTCCTGATCCCAACGACGAAGGAAAACAACATGGCACAGGAAACACGAATCGAAAAAGACTCCATGGGCCCCATGACCGTTCCGGCGCACGCCCTCTGGGGCGCGTCCACGCAGCGTGCGGTCGAGAACTTTCCCGTCTCCGGCTACCGCTTCGGGCGGCGATACATTCGCGCGCTCGGCATCATCAAACAGGCCGCCGCCGAGGCGAATGCCAAGCTCGGCCTCGTGCCGCGCGAGCAGACCGAACTCATCATCAAGGCGGCGCAGGATGTCATCGACGGCAAGCTCGACGAGCATTTCGTCGTCGACATCTTCCAGACCGGCTCCGGTACGTCGACCAACATGAACGCGAACGAAGTCATTTCAAATCGCGCGATCCAGATGGCCGGCGGAACGATCGGCTCAAAGACGCCGGTTCATCCGAACGACCACGTCAACCAGTGCCAGAGCTCGAACGACGTGATCCCGACCGCGATGCACGTCGCGGCCTGTGACGCGCTCAAGGAAGAACTGATCCCCGCGCTCGAACATCTCGCCAAAGAACTCGACGAGAAGGCGAAGGCGTTCGACCCGATCGTCAAGATCGGCCGCACCCATCTCCAGGACGCGACGCCCATTCGACTGGGCCAGGAGTTCTCCGGGTTCGCCGCGCAGGCCCGGCTCGGCGTCATGCGCGCCCAGAAGGCGATTCGCGCGCTGCGCGAGCTGCCCATCGGCGGCACGGCCGTCGGAACCGGCATTAACACGCACGTTGATTTCGCAAAGACGATCGTCGGCTTCATCTCGAAGAAGACCGGCATGGAATTCGTCGAAGCCGAGAATCACTTCGAAGCCCAGCATGCGAAGGACGGATTCATCGAAGCATCGGGACTGCTCAAAACCGTCGCCGTCAGCCTCGGCAAGATTGCCAACGACATCCGCTGGCTCGCCTCGGGGCCGCGATGCGGCATCGGTGAAATCCGGATTCCCGAGACCCAGCCCGGCAGCTCGATCATGCCGGGAAAGGTGAATCCCGTGATGTGCGAGATGGTGCTTCAGGCGGTCGCGCAGGTGGTTGGCGCCGATGCGGCCGTCACGTTCGCAGGCGCGACGCTCGGCAACTTTGATCTGCACGTCGGCATGCCGGTGATGGCCCACAATTTCCTTGAGGCCGTTCGGATCCTGTCGAAGGCTTCGATCGTGTTCACGGATCGCTGCGTGGCCGGGATCGAAGCTGATGAGGAGCGCGCGGCGCAGCTTGTCGAGCAGAGCCTCGCAATGTGCACCTCGTTGGCGCCGGTCATTGGTTACGACAACGCGGCCGCGATTGCGAAGAAGGCGTATAAGTCGGGCAAGACGGTCCGGCAGGTGGCCCTGGAGGACAAGGTGCTCTCCGAGGCCCAGCTTCGCGATCTCCTGGATCCCCGGGCGATGACGGAGCCGGGAGCCTCCGGCAAAGGCGACTGACCGTGGCGATGGTGCGTGAGATCGCGATCCGAGGCGGAATTTGACAGCCGAGGCCGATTGACGGTAGCCTAGCGCGGCTTTGAACCGATAAGCCCATTGTGCGCGACTGTTTATGGCGCGATGGCAGGTCGGTCGGCAAGGAATTGTCCAATGAACAACCGTACGCTCGCACTGGTGCTTGGCGCCGTCGCACTTCCGTTGCTCTCGGGATGCGGCCCCAAGCAGACCGGGCCGACGATTCTCGAATCGCGCGAGCAGCCGTACATTTTCGACATCCCGGTCCCCCGGAAGTTCGAGCTGGACCGGCGGCGCTCGACGCACGATCAGACAGAAGGCAAGCGCGAGATTCACCACTACTACGTGGGATCGGATACGCCGCTGGCCGTGAAGAATTTCTATCGCCAGAAGATGCCCGAGAACGGGTGGCAACTGACCGAGGAACAACTCAAGACCGGCGTGTACTTCCTGAAGTACAAGAATGCGGAGGAGCTCTGCGATGTTCGCATCGAGGAGATTCCGAGCGGATTCGGTACCAAGACCCAGGTCAATGTCGGGATCAAACGAAGACTCTAACATTCCGAGGAGAAGCCGCCGGCCCCGCCGCCCGCGCTGAATATCATGAAAGCCGCACGACGCCAGGAACTTCGCACAAACGAACTCTCCCACCAGATTGATCGACTCGGCGAGTCAGTCAAGCAGAACTCGGCCAAGATCGGCGGCGCGACCGTGGTCGCGATCATCGCCGTCTCCGCGATCTACTGGTACTCGAGCCATCAGTCCGGCATTCGCAATGACGCGCTGGCCAAGCTGACCTACATCGCCGACAAGGATAATCCGATGGGTTTCATCGATCGCTGCAAGTCTGTGGCGAACGAGGGGATCAACGATTCGGTCACCCGCGCCGCCTGGCTTCAGATCGCCAACCGCGCGATGCTCGAATTGACCACGCCGACGACGAAGGATGATCCCACCGCGAAGCCGCTGGACAAGGCCGAGCTCGCAAAGATCGCCCGTGAAGCGTATGTGCAGGTGCTGAAGTTCAGCAGCGATGACGCGACCGCCCGGGGCGCCGCGCTCTATGGCATCGGCGTTCTGGACGAGAATGCAGGGAATTACGAATCAGCCCGAAAGCACTACGAGGAAATCAAGGGTGACAAGGCGCTGGCGGAGACGCCGTTCATCGCGCAGGCCGAGTTCCGGCTCTCTGAGATTGAAAGCTGGGCTGAACCCGTTGAGTTTCCCCCGCCGCCGCCGCTCGTCGTCGGCCCGGATGCGCCGCCGGGCGACTCATCCACCTTCACGCCGACGCCAGGCACCAGCATGACGCCGCCGCCGGGCGTGCCCGGAAAGAAGACCATCACCATCGGTCAGCCGCCCGCCGGATTCGAACTGGACGAGAACAACAACATCCGGCCCATTGCCACTCCGCAACCGGGGGCTGAGGCGACGCCGGCGGATTCCGGCGCGGAAAGCCCGGCGTCAGGCGACGCATCGCCCGCGCCGACGACGCAGCCCGCGCAGAACTGATCTTCAGTTTCTCAATACGAATGAAGCGGCGCTCTTACTGCTCCGACATTTTCTGGAGCAGGCCGAGCACCTGCGTCTCTGCAAAGGCGTGGGTGGTCCGCACGCGATCTACGATCGTCTGCGCGTCCCACTCCGCAGGCACACCCCATCGCGCGTCCACTTCGATGAACAGTTGACGCACATCCTCAATCAAAGTTTCAACCTTGACCGCCGCCTGCCAGTTCGGCTGTCCCTCACCGGCCAGCGGCGGAAGCAGCAGACTGAGCCCGACGCCGTGCACGGGGCGGCCCAGCGGCGACAGCCGGTCGTCGAGTTTCAGGCAATGCCGGCCGAGAAAGACGCGGGCGTCGTCCATGTCCGACTGGACGGTCATCCGAACGACGATGCCGGAGCCGAGCATGAGCTTCGGATCGAACACGTCGGCCATCACGTCCATCGTCATTCGCACATTGTCGTGGAACACCTCCAGCGTGGAGGTGGGAAATGAATCCTCGAAATTAAACGAATCCCTCTGTACCGTCAGCTTCAGAAGGCTGCGACGATCGCCGTCGGATTGCGGCGACATGAATCGCCAGGCGTTGTTGCCGAATTCCTGCCGCTGCCAGTCGAATCCGCTGCTCGCCTTGATTTGAAAGCTCTGCTTTTGCGCCTTGTCCATCGCAATGGCCGGCGCGAATCGCACGCCGACGTGCAAGCCGCGTGTCTTCAACGTTTCTCGGAGCATGAGTGCTTCTCCCGGAATGAGTCCGCGTCCGCCATGCTGACGTTTCGAGGCCGACGCTGTCTCTCCATGAACGGATCATAACCGCCCGGGACCAAATGTGGCACGTACGCCCGAATGGACATGCAAACTGCTCAGGGAAGGAGGCGGATGACCAGCATGTTCGAGGTCGAACTCATTCGCCCGGTTCCGTCGACGACGATCGCCGCGATGTGATTGAGGCCGCTGTCGGCATCTGTACGAGTCAGTGTAACCGGCACATCGACGAACCCGCCGGCGCCGATCGTGGCCGATTGCTCCGCCACCGCGAGCACGGTGTTCGCTTCATAGGGATCGATGTCGAATCCGCCGTTCGCGATTCCATTGGTGTACAGTCCGCCCTCCATGCGAACGAGCCGGACGCTTGATCCCGCTGCGCCGTTGACTCGAATGGTTCGCGAAGCGCCGGTCACCGCGCCGGGCGACAGCGGCGCCGTCATCGCCTGGATCGATGGCGTCACAGGCGACCCGGCCGCCAGTCGAACCTCCGATCCCGAGACGCTTGTGGGCATCCTGAACAGCCGGTTGACCAGCGTCGCGCCGTTGTCGAAGACCACCGTCACGCGCGCGCCCGTCAACTCCAATCCGCTGACCGCGCCGGTCTCGTTCGGTCCGCCGGGCGACGCCCCCTGGATGCTTGTCGGATCGATGTCGATCGAGAACGTGAAGGTCTTGCCCGGATCAAAACTGTCAAAGTCAACGACGAGTCGATCGAAGCCGCCGTCGTGGGCGCCGTCGTAGGCGTGGCCGACAAGCCCCGCGCCGCCGTGCTGATTCGCCGAGAATGGCTTCGACGCCGTGTCGCCGGCATTACCGTTCGGATCGAAAACGAGGTCAGGCAGAATCGACGTGGACAGGTCGAGCCGGACCTGCGAGATCTTTCGCGCCTGCGTCGAGTCGTTGCGAATGAGGAATGAACTGGGCGAGTAAGTGCTGCTGTCGGAGATGCTGCCGCCCGCGTCGGCCGCGAAATATGCCGCCGCGCCGCTGACATCGCCACCGGGCGGTGCCAGATACTGGAACGCCGCGGGGAGCGTGCTTGAGTTGCCGCTCACGGTCACGACGACATCGACCATCGAAGCCGGGGCGCGCATCCGCGACGGAATCACGCCCTTGATCCGCGTCGCGCTGACCGAGGTGAGCGTCGCCGCAACGCCGTCGATCGAAACGCTGGTATTCGCAAGCGTGCCGAAGCCATTGCCGCCGATCACGAAGGTCTGCCCGCCGCTTGCGGCCGCGCGCCACGGGAAGATGTCGTACGCAGCCAGCCCCGGCGTTGCCTGCGGCCGCGCGATCGACAGCTTGTTCCCAGTGTAATTCACGCCAATGATCACGCCGCCCGGTCCGGTCGTGATGTCGAGGCTCGACATGGCCGTCGGCAGGTCCTGCTTGGACGTCACGGTCTTGCCGTTCGACGAGAGCGTGACGCGGTAGGTCTGGCCGTTCCACTTCTGGGCGAGCAGGTCGCCGCGCATCGCGCCATTGAACGTGTTGGCACGATACTCGACGATGCCGTTCGTCGAGGCGGCGAAATTCGTCAGCATCTGCGTAAACACGCCCGGAATCGAAGCGCCGCTCGTGCCCCGATAGACATTCTGGCGATCGTCGTAGCGGCCGCGATTTCGATTCGGATGGCCGTAGTAATGGCCCTGCTCCAGGAGATTCAGTTCATCGCCGGCGGTCGGATCACTTGACTGAGTGGTCGCCGAAGTGCTCGCCGCGCCGAAGCCTCCGTTCGGGCCGTTGTCCGTCGCGTAGGTGATGCCGCGCGTCGTGAAGACGAGATCGTAGGGATTGCGCAGGCCCGACGAGAAAACGCTGACATCCGCTCCCGGCGCGAGGTCCACAATTCCGCCGTCGACCTGATCGTTCGTCGTCGAACCGTTGCTCGTTCGGCGATAGGTGATCTGGCCGTTGAAGTTCGACTTCGAGGTCAGCGCCTTGACCACCGCGCCGGTGAGCGGCGACTCGGGCAGCGCGCCGAGGTTGCAGTGCTCGACGCCGGCGTTGGTGTTGCCGCCGATGCAAATCAGCAGGTCGCCCTGGTTGTCGAATTGGAGTCCGTTGATCGCATGGTCATGGTTCGACACCGGCAGGCCGGTGATCAGCGGCTGCACCGTGTTGAAATTCGGGCCGGTCAGAACCGACACCTGCCCGGAGTACGGCGAGAAGCCGGCGAAGCACGCCCCGCCGTTGGCGGAAATCTGGCTGTGGGCGACGTAGAGCTTCACCGTTCCCGGCGGGTCGAGGGGATTGACCGCCATGCCGAGGATGTTCTTGTTCGACAGGCTCGCCAATGTGGAGATCGTCTGCGTCGCGACGACGCTGTACTGATCATCAAACGTGTACGCCTTGATGATGCCGTCAATCGTGCCGACATAGAGGCGGCCGTCAGAGCCCCATTCGGCCGTCGTCGGACCGTTGATGCCGGTGGTGACGAGGTCACTCAGCGTGAAGACGATTGGCGCGGGACCGGTCGATGAATAGGTATAGGTCTTCGCGTTACTTGTTCCATTGGGTGTCTGCACGGTGACATTGATCGTGCCCGTGCCCGCCGGCGCCGTCAGGCGGATCGAAGTCGGCGTCACGGTGAGCGCTGCGCCGCTGAGCGTCTGCGTGCCCCACTGAACCTGCACGGCGCCGGCCGGGAAGAAGCCCACGCCCGTAATGTCAAACTGTCCGCCGCCCGAGGCGGTTCCGCCCGTCGGCATCGTGTTGATCACCGGCCGCATGGCGGTCTGGTCGTGGGTCAGCAGGCCGGCTGGTATTTCAATCTGTGCCCCGCCGCCGCGTGCATAGGTCACGGCGAGCGGCGCATCGACGAGTGAGGCCAGCGCGAACCGTGCCTCGATGGTGTGCCGCCCGGCCGCCAGCGCCATGGGCCCCGTGACGGCCGTTCCGTTGACGAGCAGTCGCCGCGCCGTGCCGCCGGTGGCCGCGAAGTTGTAAGTGTCCGCGACGAGAAGATCCACCTGGCCCAGCAGTCGAACCATGACATTCGAACCGTAGGGCGAATTATTCAGCACATTGCCATTCGCCTGCACGCGAAGCGAAGAGATGACTTCGCCGAAGCTCGCGTTGGCCGGCACGTTGTCCAGGAGCGAAGATGCGCTGCCGCTGCCCGCAGGATAGTACAACGACATCGCGCCGGGCACCGCGTTGGGGCCGACCACCTTGAAGGTGGCAGAATCGGTCAGAGACTGCGGCGGCGAGTTGTCGTCGAGGATGGTCAGGCTCACGGTATGTTCGCCGGTCGCGAAGTTGAGCGTCGGGTTTGCGAGCGTGGAGAGAAGCTGACCGCCCTCGCGCCATTGGAATGTCGTGAGCGTTCGTCCGAGTTCGTGCGTGTGCGACTCGGAGCCCATCAGCGCAATCGATTCGACGCCGTTGAGATCGTAGTCCACGGTCACCGGCGGCGCGGTGATGACGACGTGAAGGAACGGATGCCCGGGGTTTTCGCCGCCCACGCCGGTCAACCGGACGCGGCGCGTCGGGAAGTTACCGATGAAGTCCAGCGACACATCGTGGGTCCCCTGCTCAGTCGCCACGAATTCGACCGGCACGATGAGCGTCTGCCCCGGACCGATGACGACGTTGACCGGGAACGCCACGTCTCCGTGATCGCCGACGTATGTGCTGCCGCCGAGCGTGGCTCGGAATTCATGGCCGGCGCCGCTGTTCACCAGCATCGAGAGCGAAGAGATCACTGCCGGCGCGGTTCCGGCATTGCTGAGCTGCACATTTCGAACGCCGCCCGATTGGCCGATGGCGACGTGTCCCCACTCGATCAACGCAGGAGACGCCAGCAGAGAGGCACTGCCGCCCGCCTGTCGCACTTCGATCGCGTTTACCGCCGGGTTCTCGACCACGTGCCGGAATTCGACATTCAGCACGCCGTCCGACACGTTGACCGTGAACGACTCAATGAGCGCCGTATCGCCGCCGGCCCGCGCGAAGATGTCGATGTCATCGGCGACAAGCTGACCTTCCGCCATCACATCGAACACGCGTCGGCCGACCATTTCCAATGGGCCATATATCTCAGCCAGATGCAGCCGAACCTCGTACGATCCGTTCGTGACCTGGAATGAGTACATCATCTCCGGCGCGGCCGGCTTGTCCCATCGATGAGTCTGATAGATCGGGTCCAGCTCGGTGTTGGCAATCGGATCATTCGTCGAGTAGGTGCTGCCGGTGTTGTAGAAGCCCGCGTCCGAGGTCCAGGTGTTTCCCTGTGGATCGATGTAGGCCGGCCCGCCGCAGTTCACGCGATAGATCACATCGCCGCCCGAGGACTGGGCGAAGCCATTGCCCGTCAGCGGCACCACCACCGGGGCGGTGATTTCCACCGCCTGAATTGACAGGCTCGCAGATCGCACGCCGGCGGCGGGCGGCGAGAACATCACGCCAATGCCCTGATTCGCACCGATGCCGACGTTGAACGGGGCGGTCGGTGATGAAACCTGGAAATCACCCGCCGCGGCCCCCGACAGCGCGACTGATTGAATGGTCAGCGCCGTCTGCCCCGTGTTGGCGATCTGAATCGTCGTGGAGCCCGAGGCTGAGTCGATCAGGACGTATCCGAAATCGAGGCTCGTCGGTGTCACCGTCATGCCCGGCACGGCCGGCGCCTGCACCGTGAAGTTCACGACGGCCGTCGCCTCCGGGTTCTGAAGCATCATGTGATTGGAAGCGGCCAGTTGCGCCGTGATGGTGTGAGGGCCGGGCGAGACATTCGCAAAGGTGTAGGTTCCCGA
>CALLKH010000520.1 GCA_938008425.1 uncultured Planctomycetaceae bacterium
CGTCACCGCCCGCCCGGCGCTGATGCGCGAACCGATGTGGGCAAACGCGGCATCCTTAATCTCGTTGACCTTCGATGAGACCTGCTTGTGAACCCGCGCCGCGTCCGCGGACCAGACGGCCGCGCTGATTTGAATCAGATCGGCCGA
Organism: uncultured Planctomycetaceae bacterium; assembly: GCA_938008425.1. Taxonomy (GTDB): domain Bacteria; phylum Planctomycetota; class Phycisphaerae; order UBA1845; family UTPLA1; genus JADJRI01. The sequence goes on from CALLKH010000520.1 coordinate 148, forward strand.
TGAGACGACCTCGGCGCCCATGGATCGAATCAACTCGATCGTCCCGGCGTCGATCACCGACACGACGGGCAGCGCGCCGCCGGCGACGTACTCCATCGCCAGGCGCTTCGCCTTCGTAACGATGCGGTTGATCCACCCCTGAAATTCCTGCCAGGTGACGTAGGACTCGGTCTTGACGCCGAGCTTGAGAAACTGGGGCAGATCGATCGAGTGCGCGAGGACGACGGGCTCGCCGGTCGCCGGGATGAACATCATGACGCGGCGCGTAGTCCAACGCTCGCCGGGCAGGAGTTCTGCCAGCACCGCATTGTTCCCGCGAAAATCATACAGCAGCCAGCCATCAATCTGCTCCTGCCGCATGTACGACTGAATTTGATCGAGATTCATAGAGTCCTCGCCGTCCGCGTGCGTCGGACGACCTTTCGCGCCCCACTCCCTCACAGGCGCGTTCGAACAAGATTCCGAACAGGCTAACAGTACTGGGAGAACCGCCGCGCGAGCAACATCGCGCGCGACAGTCGGGAGGGTTTCGCCTTCCTGATCCTGCGAGGGCAATCGGGCTACGACGACTCCATGTTCCCACCGCCACTGGGCGACATCATATCAGATCGGCAAACGGCGTAGAAGATGGATCGTCACGGGCAGGCCTGAGTCCGCTTCCCCGACGCGACCGCCGAAAAACGGCCGAACCGGCAGTCAGTCGGTCGGCCCCCCGCGATTCCGGACAGATGGATGCTTACGACGCTGGAATTCGGCGTGCTATAGATTTCGCCTGAGCCACCGCTCCAGTGCCTTCGGATCAAATCCGTAGGGACCCTGGCCGCCGGCGTAGGCGATTCTGCCGTCCACGCTGACGACGAACAGCCGCTCGGGCCAGGCGGCGTATGCCTCGTCGACGGCATTGTCCATTCCGTCAATCACGCACGGCATCGTCAGGTTGAGCGTCGTGCAGCACCGCGATGCGATCTCCCCGCGGCGGGCCTTCGTCGTCGGCTGCTCGAAGATGACGTCCTGCTTTTCATTCGACTCCATCTGCCAGCCATCCGACGGATGGGCCTCGGAGACATAGACAAAAAGAAACTCGGCCCGGTCCTTGTACTGCTGATACAGCGACTCGACGGCGCCAGACTGGCGCCGAAAAGGCGGTCACGTGAAGCTGCCGAAGACCAGTACGAGCGGCCGCGACCGGCAAAGATCGGCCATGCGAATCGACCGGGCGCCGTCGGGCGTCGCCAGGACGAAATCCGGGGCGGACTCTCCGATCGACGGCGCCGTTCGAAGCATTCGCCGTTTAGTCTCCTCCCAATCCGCGACGCGCTCGCCCGGCGGGAGGGAGTCCTGATGGGCGATGAATGCGGCGGCCGGGTCGGCGGGCTGGCAGGCGACGATAAGAGCCAGCGAGGCGATGGCCACGACCACCAATACACGCCCGGGGCCGTAGGATGGCAAACCCGGCAACCGGTTGGCACAAATGGTCATGCACGCAGCTCCTTTCGATCCATGTGGCCCAGACTTTTGTCAATGAAGCCGGATGAATTCGACAATGCCAATGCCGGCGGGGGATCTTCGCCGATCGCGGCGCAGCCGACCGCCAACCGCACTTCCTTCAGCGCTATCCGCCCCGTCCGCTCATGGCCTTGATCAGTCGAATCTGTCCGGCGTGGTAGGTGTCGTGCGCCGCCATGCCGTAGATGAGCTTACGGTTCGTCACCTTGCTGCCCTTTGGGACGATATCCAGGTGCCGGCTCGTGCACCCGGCGATCGCCTCGCGCAGTGTCGCGTGTTCGGCATCGAGCAGCCGGGTGGTCGATTTCCATGCAGCGGCATCCCAGTCGTCCGGCAGGGCGAACCAGTTGCTGCCCTTGAGCGGAAATGAACCCCTCGCGTCGCCGCGCAGGCGTCGCCTCGCCGCGTACTTCCAGTAGGCGCAGTGCATCGCGATTTCGGCGATGGCGTAACGCGCCCCCGACGGCTTCATCGCCGCTTCCTCCGGCGAAAGCCCGCGCAGGATTCCGCGAAGGTTCGGACCGTGCCAGGCCTTCCCGTCAAACGCATCGTCGATCAGTTCCAGCAGAAGCCCGACGCGGGGATCGGCGGCCGTCTTGTTCGAAGCCATATCAGAGTCTCTCCAACTTCTCGACTGTGCGTTCGTTTCGAAGATTTCCCGTATTCAGTGTCGTTTTCGGCTCGAAGAGCAGGACCTGCACCTCGTCCTTCGCCACCGGACAATGCTCGACGCCGCGCGGCACGATGATGAACTCCCCTGCCTTCACCGTCCGCTCGCCGTCGCGAAAACGCATCCGCAACTCACCCTGAACGACGAGGAACAACTCGTCTTCATTCTCGTGGTGATGCCAGACGAATTCACCCGAGAGCTTCGCCAGCTTGACGTGCATGTCGCCGACATCGCCGACGATCGCCGGCTTCCAGCACTCGGCGATGGCCCCGAGTTTCTCGCTGAGGTTCACAACCGGCGGCATGGCGTATTCCCTCCTCCCAGTCGTTGATTCGCGGCAATTCAGGCCGGCGTTCGCAAGTGGTACATGTAATCGAGTTCGACAATCGCCCCACCGGCGCGGCGAATCATGTTCGACGCCTGCGCGCGGTGATGAATCGAATGCACGAGGCCCTGCGTCACCATGTCCGACAGCTTTGCGCGGAAGAGGCTTCCTTTCGAGTCCCGATAGGTTATCTCGCGATTGAGGTTTGCCGCGGTCAAATCCGAAAGAAACACACCGCGCTCGACGGCGACCTCGCGAAATCGGCTTCCGATCTGGGCAGGCGTGAGGCGGACATCTTCGTTCGGCCAGGGCGTCTCGGTCTGGCCCTGCCATCGTTTCAGCCAGACATGCTCCCCGGCCCAGATGTGCATGAGCGTCAGTCTGAGCGATCCCCGGCCCATGTCGCAGGGCTGATCCAACTGTTCGTCGGACAGCCTCGACGCCGATTTAATGAGCTCCTCATTGGCCCAATCACTGTACTCGAGAAAGGACCCGAGTCCTTCAATCGTAAACATGGTCAACCTCAATCAACGGATTCGTCGTTCAGTCTCGCGCCCAAAGAATCAGATCGAGCTTCAGCGGCTCGGCGCCGAGATGCCGGAGCATGTTGTTGGCCTGTGCCCGGTGGTGCGTGCCGTGCGTGCACAACTGAAGCATCGTCACGCCGATCGGGAACTCCCGACGCAGATCGGGGCGCGGCGCGACTTCAACCGGCCGTGCCAGGTCCGCCTCACTCATCGCGTCGAGCATGGCGTTCCGGGCGGCCGCCACTTCATCAAACCGGGCGGACAACTCGGAGATACTGACGCCCTCATCCGGCTTGGGAAATGGCGTACCCGGACCCTTCGTCCAGTTTTCATGCCACCACCACTCGCCATGAAAGACATGGACGAGCGTTCTACGAAGCGACCCGACTCCCATCTCGAAGGGGCGATTCAACCGGTCGTCGCCCAGACCTTCCGCGGCGGCGTGCATCTCGCGGCGCACGGCGTCGCCGTATGCGTAGTATCGCCGAATCAGGCCGAGTTCCAACGCCGGCATCGACTCCCGCGGACGATCCCAGTTCATGAAGATGTAATCGGCACCCGGCTTGGGAACCGGTCCCCCGCACTGGCGAATCATGTTGACGATCTGGGCGCGATGGTACACGCCGTGGTTGCAGACGTGCAGCAGGATGTCTGACAGGCGGCGCGTCCACGGATTTCCCTGTCGGTCCTGGAAGTCGACCATTCGCGCGAGATCGGCGTCGGTGAGGGCGTTCAACCAGTCGCCGCGGATGGAATGGAGAATTCTCGCGGCGGACTGGATCTCGACGAGCGCATCGTCGGCCGTTCGGGCAGGCACGTTCGCGTGGCCGGCGCCGTTGACCCGTTCGTACCAGACCCGCTCGACAATGCAATTGTGCCAGAATGTCGCCCGGATCGAACCCGGTCCCATCTCAAGAGAACGATTGACCTGTTCCGCAGGCAACGCGGAGATGGCGTCGAAGATTCGCTCGTTGGCCCAGAGGTTGTACGCGTAGAGTTCCTGAAGCGTCTTGAGAGCCATCACCCGCGTCCTTTTCCTCGAATGCCGCTCAGGGCCGTCAGAACGGCATCAGCCGAGCCAGAGGACCAGATACGGCGCGGCGAACTGCAGCACGATCGCAGTCAGCGCGATCCCGACAAAAACCGCGGCCAGCGTCGAGGCGCCGCCAGACTCGCCCGATTCCTTTGCGGTTCGAGCCCACGAGATCGCCATCAGGAGCCCCACCACCATCGCGCCCAGACCGAGCGTCGAAAGCGGATCGCCTCAGCAGTACGCCATTCGCAGTCCCGCGCCGCCCATCGCCACCAGCGATGCGATTATGGATTTCACCGCGTTCATATCGCCAACTCCGTCTGCCGCCGACCAGCATCGCGCGCCGTCGCCCGATGGGGGATTATTGACAGGGGTTCGGAAGACTTCAAGAAATCGCTTCCCGACTGTCCATCCGCGCCCGCAGGCGCTCGAATCCCCGCACGGTTGGCAACGTAGTCAGGTTGGCGCGCTAACGCTATCCTTTGCCCGCATGCTCGCCGTTAACATGATTCTGCAGCTTCTCGCGGTGCCGGTGTTGATCGCGCTCAACGCGTTCTTCGTCGCGTCGGAATACGCCATCGTCACGATTCGCGGCAGCAAGATCGAAGAATTGAGGCAGCAGGGCGTCCGCGCGGCGACCGTTCTAGCCCGGCTCAAGCGCGACGTCGGCGACGTGCTGGCCGCCATCCAGATCTGCATCACCGGCACCAACCTGCTTATCGGCGCCGTCGCCGAGCCGGCCGTCACGTCAATACTTGTGAAGCTGCTTTCGCCACTCGGTTTCTTTTTGCCGCCGCCTGTCGCGCGAACCCTTTCGCTCATCATCGGCCTGACCATCGTCACCTTCTTTACCGTGGTGCTCAGCGAACTGCTTCCCAAGGCGCTGACGCTTCAGTTCACCGAGCGCGTGGCCCTTCGCGTCGCGCGGCCCGCCGAATTGGTCCGGCGATTCTGCATGCCGCTGGTTCGAATGATGAACTGGACCGCCAACTGGGTCACGATGGCCGTCGGCCTCGGGCGAATGCGAATCAAGGAGCCGGTGCCGAGCGAGGCCGAGTTGGAAATCCTCGTCGATCAGGCGGGCGACGCCGGGGAATTTCATCATGAGCTCGGCCTGCTGCTCCGGCGGGCGTTCGACTTCGCCGATCTACGCGTTCGCCACGTCATGATTCCGATGGATCGCGCCGGCGTTATTCGCAGCAACGCCAGCGTAGACGAACTCGCCACGAGACTGAGCGATCGTCCCTTTACGCGATGGGTCCTTCGCGATCCCGCCACGGGCCGGGTCAACGGGATCGTCAATGTGAAGATGGCGCTCTACGCGCAGGTGCTGGCCGCCAGCGACGCCGTGATCCTCCACGATCTCGCGACGCCGCCCGTGCGGTTGCCCCCGGAGATGCCGCTGGTCGACGCGCTGCACTCGCTTCGACTGCGCCGAGCACACATCGCGGTGGTCGCGAAAAACGAGAATGACGATCTCGGCATCGTGACGCTCGAGGATATTCTTGAGTCTCTGGTCGGGCACATCCCCAGTGAAACCCGGATGAAGTCGGAAGGCTCCGGCGGCGGCTGAATGACTCGCCAGTTCATAGTCGAGCCCCGCAATCATACGGCCGCTAATTGTCCAGAACGGACTGGGTCGCGGCCGGCCGCGACGTGACGGGCGACGATGTTGTGGATTGAGATTCCGCCGGCCGGCTCGTTGACATATTGCGGCGACGGCGATGCCACCCCTTGGCCTCCACCGATTCGCGAATGCTCTGACAACGCACCTCATCTTTGACGGCCTTGAACGTTCCGAAGAGCAGCGTCGGCCCCGGCGTCTGTGGGACGAACCAGATCGGCATGCCTTCACCCGGATTGGTCGTCCAGAATCGAAAGCTGCCGTGCAGGCGCAGTTCGTCATCCATGTAAATGGCCATTACGCCGGCGTAGGAGGCGAACCGCCGCACGGCCAGGCCCGTCTGCCAGAGCATGCGAAGCGAATCGCGGTTGATCTTGTAGTTTCTCGCACGGCCATTGGGCGGCGGGCCGGGCACGATGGAGAGCGCGAGTTCCTGCCGGCCGAATTCACCGAGAATCCAGTCGACACGGCGCATTCTGATGGAGAGATTCAGGTCGCCGGACTCGTCGACGTGCCAGTACGCCTCGTCGGCGTCGACGCGCGTGACCCGCGTGCCGGGCGGATCGATCTCCGATGGATGAAGCGACACCGCCTGAATCGTGGCCGAGCCTGAACAGCCGGCGATCGCACTCAAAGCGATGACAGTACCGCAGATGAGGCAGCAGCGCGGGCGAAACGCGTTTCGTTGAGGGTGCATCATTCGTCTTCGCGCTCGCCCCGATCCACCTTATGAAGCAGCCCCGATCAGATTCCCGACCGGGGCTGAGAACTCAATTCAAACGCCTAACGCGGTCGCCGCGTCACGCATGCACGTGCAGCGGAAACTGGCCACACATTTCGAGCACTTCGCCGCGCACCGAATCGATCGCCGACTTGCCGCCCTCTGACGACAGGACCCGGTCGATCAATCCCGCGACCTTCGTCATCTCCGCGGGACCCATGCCGCGCGTCGTCAGCGCCGGCGTGCCGATGCGAAGGCCGCTGGTCTCCATCGGCTTGCGCTCATCGAACGGGATCATGTTCTTATTCACCACGATCGCCGCCTGGCCGAGCCAGTCTTCGGCCATCTGGCCGCTGACCGTCGGGAAGCGCTTGCGAAGATCGAGCAGCATGAGGTGGTTGTCCGTGCCGCCGGAGACGAGGTTGTGGCCGCGCGAAAGCAGCGATTCCGCCAGCGCCTTGGCGTTGTCGAGCGTCTTCTGCTGATAGACCTTGAATTCCGGCTTGAGCGCCTCGCCGAATGCCACCGCCTTGGCCGTAACGACGTGCATGAGCGGCCCGCCCTGAAGCCCGGGAAAGACGGCCGAATCGATCTTTTTCGCCCAGTCGGCCTTGCACATGGTGAGCCCGCCGCGCGGACCGCGCAGGGTCTTGTGTGTCGTGGTGGTGACGAAGTCGCTGACCGTCACGGGCGACGGGTGCAGGCCGGTGGCGACCATGCCGGCGATGTGGGCGATGTCCGCCATCAGCATCGCCTTCACTTCCTTCGCGATCTCCGCGAAGGCCGCCCAGTCCCAGATGCGCGGATAGGCCGAGGCGCCCGTGATGATCAGCTTGGGCATGCACTCGTGGGCCAGCCGTCGAACCTCGCTCATGTTGATACGGCCGGTCTCGCGATCGACGCCGTAATGCGTCACGCGAAACCACTTGCCGGAGATGTTCACGTTCTTGCCGTGCGACAGGTGGCCGCCGTGGTCGAGATGGAGAGACAGGATCATGTCACCCGGCGTTCGCGTCGGCTCGTCCGGCTTCTTCTCGCGCTGCTCGGCTTCTTCAAACCGGGAGCCCGGGTTCATCGCCGCGAGCAGCACGGCCTGGTTGGCCTGGCTGCCGGAATGCGGCTGGACGTTGGCATGGTCGCAGCCGAAGAGCGACTTGGCGCGCTCGATCGCCAGCGCCTCGACGGTGTCCATGTTCTGGCATCCGCCGTAATACCTGCGGCCGGGGTATCCCTCGGCATACTTGTTGGTGAAGCACGATCCCGCGGCCTGCATGACGGCCGGGCTGACGTGGTTCTCCGATGCGATGAGTTCCAGCGTGTTCTGCTGCCGATCTTCCTCGGCGGCCATCGCCTTCCAGACTTCCGGATCCTGGCGGGCGATGGGATTATTTTCGCTTCGAGACATTTGATTCACCTCTGTCCGGCCCTGCGGCGTCCGAACGCCTCCCCGCGCTCAGCGCGACGCCGATTTCCAGCAATCGGCCGAAAGCCATACTTTAGACTCATCCCCGGCCGCCAGCAACGCGAGGCGAATCCGGACCGCTCCGCAGCAGTCGAAATCGTCGCCGCTCGAATCAGGCGGGTTTGCCGGTAAACTATAAGCCACTTAAGTCGACTTAGCGCTTTGGCGCCCAACTCTTGAACGCCGCCGCCGGGCGGGATTCGCCCCGCGGCCGCAAGGGGAACCCCTCGTGCCTCGAAAACTCTCCCGTCTCGCGTGCAGCTTTATGCTCTGCCTTGGACTCCTCACCGCACCCGGCTGCGGAACCTTCGACGCCGATTTCTTCAGCGGCCTGATCGGGGCAATCCTGGACGGGCTCGACGGCGTCGGCGGCAACAACAACCAGAACTTCAACGGCAACAACAACCAGAACGACAACGACTCCGCCCGGGTCCTGTTCTTCGTTCACGGGCAGCCGATCAATGGGATCGCCGAGTTGAACGTCACGATCGAAACGCTCGAGCTGCTGGACGATCGCGGCGAGGCGCTGGCAATCGCCGACCTCGACGAGCCCGTCCGGGTGAACCTGATCAACTCGGTGTATTCGGAACTCTTCGCCTGCTTCGACGACGCGCCGGTCGGAACGTACGCACGGGCGCGCCTGCTCGTCAGGAATCCGGAACTGGTTCTCGAAAACTCAGACGTCATACCGTCCGACGATATCACCCTGTCGATCCCCGGCGTGATCGAGCTTCTACCCGGCGCGACGGCCGTCACGATCGAGGCGAACGCCAACAATGTGATCGAATTCGACCTGGCGAATCGCGACGACGCATTGCTCGTCACCGACAACGGTGGCGGCGCGGTAACCGTGGACAGCGAGATCTTCTACAGCGTGTTCGACGAACTGGCGGACCCGGCGCTGGTCGGGAGCGGCATCGTGCTCGACATCGACGCCGAGGCGGGAAGCAGCGAGGTGTTCTTCCTGGTCAGCTTTTCCAATTGCAACCTGACGGTGTTCACCGACGACATGACGGACTTCTTCGACGCCGGCGGCGCCCCCATCGGACCGGGCGACATCGAGCCCGACGATGTGATCGGCTTCGAAGGCGCCTACGACCCCGTGAACGACGTCATGACGGCGACGGTGGTGCAGGTGCTGGGGTAAACGCACCACACAACCCGTCGCCGCCATGACATGATCCGCGTCGAAGCTATTGAAGGTCGAACAACAGCAACTCCGCATCTTCGACGGCCGTCACGCTCAGCTCCGCCTGTTCCGCAATCGACGCCCCGTCGCCGGCTCGGAGCGCCTGATCATCCAGTTCCAACGTGCCGCGCAGGACCTGGATCCAAACCCCACGCCCCTCGCCGATCGCAAACTGAGTCTTCACGCCGCCTCGCAGGCGCGCCGCGTAGATGTCTGCATCCTGGTTGATCCGAATCGACCCCGAACGGCCGTCGGGCGAGGCGAGCAGTGTCAGTACGCCGTCATCCGACAGCGCGGGAAACGGCCGCTCCTCATACGCAGGCGCCGCCCCCCGCTCGCGCGGCCGAATCCAGATCTGCATGAGATGCACCGGCGTCGTCGCCGACGGGTTGAACTCGCTGTGCAGAATCCCCGTGCCGGCCGCCATGTACTGAACGACACCGGGCCGGATGATCGCCCCGTTGCCGAGGCTGTCGCGATGCTCCAGCTCGCCCGACAGCACGTACGTCAGGATTTCCATGTCGCGATGCGGATGCTCGCCGAACCCGCCGCCCGGCGCGACGACATCCTCATTGATGACCCGCAGCGAGCGGAAGCCCATGTGGATCGGATCGCGATAGTCGGCGAACGAAAACGTGTGGTACGTCTCAAGCCAGCCGTGGTTGAAGTGGCCGCGGTCTTCGGAACGTCGCAGCGTGATCATTTCTGTTCTCCTTCACTGAGCGTTTGAAACGGATCGAACGCCATTCGAAGCCGACATGGACACGCACGGGCCGTGCGCCGCGATCAGGCTGTCCTGGCGGTCGCCGGGCTGGGCGAATTCACCGCCGCCCCGCGAATTGCCTGGAGCAATCGACGGGCGGTCAGCGAGCCCGGGCCCATGAGCGCGATCGCCGCCAGCACGACGGCCAGCGTCAGCGCATATTCCATTCCGCCCTGCCGCACATCGAAGGCCGACAGGTGCGCGGTCACGATGGCGACGATCATGTTGAAGGTCATCGGGATGGCAGCGATCCGCGCGCCGACGCCGAGCAGCAGGACGATGCCGCCGAAAAACTCCGTGGAGCCCGCGGCCAGCGCGCTGAACGTCGGGACCGGGATGCCGATCGATCCCATCCAGGCGGCCGTCGCGGAAAGCCCGTGCCCGCCGAAGAGGCCGAAGAGCATCTGCCCGCCGTGGAAGATGAAGACGACGGCCAGCACGGTTCGGATCATGAGAAGCGCGATGTCGTTAAGGTGGTTCTGTCGCTGGGTGTTCATGGGTTTCTCCTTGTTCAACTGCCTAATTACTTGTTCAAACAACCATCATGTCAAAAAAATTCAGTTCACCAGGGCCGTTCGCGCTTTTTCCAGAAGCTGCGAGAGCGTCGAGAGCTCCGTCCGCGACAAGTGGCCCAGGTGTTTGTGGTGCTGATCGAGAATCGGCCGGGCCATTTTCTCGACGAAGGCCTGACCGGCGTCAGTCAGCTTCAGCAGCACGACGCGGCGATCCTTCTCGGTTCGAATGCGGCGAACGAGCTTCTGCTTCACCAGCTTGTCCACAAGCCGCGTGATATCCGGCACGGGGCTGATCAGCCGATCGCGAACCTCGAGCACCGGCAGACCATCGACGCCGCCGGCCCGCTCGCCCGCGAGGATTCGCAGAATGTTGTAATGCGTCGGGCAAAGGTCGTGCTCGCGGAAGAAGCGATCCATCTTCGCATTGAGCAGCGCGGCCGTGCGAACGAGATTGAGCACCGCCTCCTGCTCGGGCGACTCGAAGGGCCCGCGTTTCTTGAGTTCGTGCTTGAGCGTAGTCATGATTGCTGCATCCTCACTGCTTCAATTATACTTCAAACAATGGTTGTGTCAACAAGCATTATCGATCGACACTGAACTGAGGAGACCATGCGAGCATAACTCTCGCAGCTTTCACTACTTACAGGAACGCAATGAAACAACAAGAACGTCCGACTTCACGGACCCCACACGAACACTGCGGAGTCGCGTCTCGCCACCGACTTCGAGTATGATCGTCTCTTGAACGGGGCGAATTCCTCCGCTTGAGGCCGGGTGAAGTTGAGACCGCGAATTCAATAGCACGTACTCACCTGCGTCGCGTGGCTGCTCTCGAATCCAGCGGGTCATCCTCAAACTGGGAACGCAGAATGTCCCCCCGTTTTCGCCTAATGAACTCGACGCCTACTTTCCGTGGGAGGATCCACCTTTCGATTGTGAGAGTGCTGCGGAAGGGGCGGATGAATCGACTGGGGATGATATGGATCATGGCACCGGGGTCCCATACCATCAAGACCCGGCCTTCGGCGAATGGAGGAGTCGTGCAAAGGGGTACTTCAGATGTCAGTAATACAACGAAGTGGGTTTGGAGTTGGCTTTGCGACATTACTGATGATCGCGAATTGGTCGCCTTCGGGGGCAGATTCTGTTCATGAAGTAGCACCACCGCATCAGGCTGGAGCGAGCGCCCGGTGGACGAGAAGTCCGCTCAGGGTTAGTGCGGAAGAGATTTCCTATTCGGCCAGCGAGGGGCTGGATATTTGCGTCAGGATCGAGAACGTCGATCACCGGGAGATTCACTTCAAGAGTGCATCGACCGACGCTTCGATAGTGGCGGGATTGACATTCTGGAGTGAAGACGACCCACTCATTTATTATCGCATCACTCAATCTGGTCCGTCATGTGTTAAATTCCCAGATGGATCGAATCCGCGTGTGGGGTTGTGTCCCGGAGACTCAGTTTGTCGACGTGTTATTGTCAAATCGAAGGAATTATTGGATGGCATAACCAAGATACATCGAAACAATGGTGTTGTGGCAGTCGCTTCAGAACTACCCATTGGGCGATATGCAGTCAAACTGGATGTTGTTGTGATTGCATATGCGGCGGCAGTCGGACCCCAGAGTGACGTCGTAGACGCTAACTGCCGCGACCTATATTGGATTCAGATATCGAGATAAGCAGAATAATGATGACACTGATTGCCATCCTGAACAATCACCCGTTTCTTGCCGTTCGGGACGGCCCCTAGTTACGTTACTGTCCCCAGTTACGTCCTGGTGGCGATATACTATGAAGAACATATTGATTCCATTTGTATTGTTGTGTCTTGCCGGATGTGCATCGTCAAATCACGGCCTACTGACTAACCTTGAGACTCTAGTTTCGATAGATCCACAAGTCGATAAATCGGGCATCACCGCCTGGGCCTGGAGTCCTGACGGCCAGTATCTCGCAACGGCGGGAAGGGACAGAATCATACGAATTTGGGATACCACCGATGGCTCACTCAAACACAAGATGTTTGATCCGACCAACACTCGCGAGCCCATGATTTTTGATTTGTGCTGGAGCCCGGACGGCAAAAGACTTGCCTCCGTCGGACAGGACTCCATGTTAAAAACTTGGGGTATCGAATCATCGAAGCCAACCAGTGCCTGGAGAGCCCCGAGTTGGTTATTCTGCGTGGCGTGGAGTCCTGACGGGAAAATGCTGGCGTGTGGCGGCGCAAGCAGCGTACTGCGAATCTTCGAGGCCGGTGATATTCTCGATGAGAGTAGATCAATGTTACTCGAGGGCGATCGGTATGATGTGAAAGATATCGCCTGGCGGCCCGACTCTCAACGACTCGTCAGCGGCGGTGTTGGAGACGAAGAGATTTCGGTTTGGGATGCACGAACGGGCGCAAAACTTCTTAAGATTTCGGGGCATGGCCGTATTCCCAACGAGCCATTCTCGTGCCAATGGCCTCATGTGTACGATTTGGAATGGAGTCACGACGGGAGCCGCGTCATATCATCTGCGAATGACTGGACCGTCAGGGTATGGTGTGCGGCGACCGGCAGGCAGATTTTCAATTTTAGGGCGCACAAGAACGGAGCCAGTTCAATATCATGGCGCAGTGACGACAAGTACATCGCCTCAGCCACATACGAGCCCAAAAGGCAGCTGTTTCGGACTCCAAAATGGATACCGGTTTGTCGGATCTGGGACCCCCAATCGCGTCGCCAAGTTGGCAGCGTCCCCGGATATATGGCGCTCTGGTGTCCAGTCGGCGAGCGAATTGCATGGATCGGACAAGATGCAAAAATCAGGATTTCCAGATGGCGCGAGTCGAACGGCTGAAAATGCCGGCTAATGGTTACATTCCGTCCTATCGGCGACGTGGGACGGTTACCTGACTCCGGCCGCTGCCAAGGGAGACACGGGGCGGCCCCAGATGGCAGCACCGTCCGGTACCATTACTCCCTGTAGGCAAGTCGCGAAGCGGCCCCCAACGCCGACTTCGATCGTCATTAGCCCCGGTTCGAGGCAAAGGCCTCCACTCGAGGCCGGGTGACCATGAGACGGAGAATTCAAAAGCACAGGCTCGCCTTCTTCGCGTGGCTGATGTCGCTCGCGCTCCTGGCGGCTACGGCCGCCACCTTCTGGCTCCCTTTCGGCCACATGTCGAACACGCGCCAGGTATTCGTGGTGAACGGGAGAGTCTATGTGCTGAAGCTCTCGCCCGTGGCCAAGTCGGACTTCGGATGGCACAGATTCAAACGCGATGAGATTCGCCTGTCGTGGAATGAGATGATCATCTCGCCCGCTGGAGGAGCAGGCGTCTATCTGGCGCCCGATCCCGACCGCGCCGCCCTGCCGCTCGACGGCGCGGCGGCATTCGCGGCGGCCGCAACGACGGTGCTCTTCTGGCGCCGGCCGCGAAGGTCGATTTTTCCCCGCTGCGCCGACTGCGGCTACGACCTGGCCGGCAACACCTCGGGGCGATGCCCGGAGTGCGGCACGTTGACGGAGTAAACGCAACCAAGGCACATTTCGCGAGGCGCACAGACCGCCGGAATCACCTGTTCGCCAATCGCGGCGGTCCTCCTCCTCTCCCGCGAGAGCCCCAAAGTGGATTGCAGTTTCACCGCCCCGGCAGGGGCGTTGGGATGTGGCCACGGGTGGAGCATCGCCCGGGCAAAGCCCGGCGATGCGGAACCCGTGGATAAGAGTGCCGCAATTATGGCAGCCCCGGCAGGGGCTGAGGAATTCTTTGCTCGTCGAGAGCGACAGCGAATGATACTTCCTCCGACCCTTCGGGGCGGAGGGGGATTGACTGACCGTTCCACGGGTTCCGCTTCGCTCCACCCGTGGCCACATTCCTTCGCCCCGATGGGGCATTGAGGCGACGGATCCTGATGTGTTGATAAGGGAAGCTTCGAAGCCTGCGACGGGCCGAGGCGATGCCGTCCCTTCGGTGCGAGTACACTCTGCAGCCTCGACGATGATTCATTGATGCGTGAATTACCCTAGTGCCCGGCTCCTGGCATCGGCAAAAAGTAAAACGCCACGCCCAGGATCACATACAACCCCAGCAGCATCACGCCCTCGAACCAGTTCGTCTCCCCGTTGAGCCCCAGGATCACGATCGTGGCGACGCACACGACGATTGACACGACCTCCAGCGGCGAGAAGACCAGGTTCAGCATGCCGGCGGCGGCCGGGCTCCAGCCCATCGTGAACATCAGCGCGCTGAGCAGCACCAGCACCGGCGTGACGAAGAGCGCGATCTGAAGGCTACTCTGGTAGGTGATCGTCATGGCCGTATCCATGTCGTTTCGGCGGGCGAGCACGATGGCCGTCGAATGCTCCGCCGCGTTGCCGACGATGGCCAGCAGGATGACACCGACGAACACATGGTTCCAGCCCATCGACGCGGCCACCGCCTCGGCCGAGCCGACCAGCAGTTCCGCCACGACGCCGATGCCCGCCGCGGCCCCGAGTAGAAGCCCGACGCTCTTGCGAACCGACCACGCGTCGTGATCGGCATGAGCGCTGACGCCGACCGAAGGATCCTCCGACGGCGCCGCGCTGAACAGGTGCTTGTTGGTCTTGAGCGTGAAGAAGAGCCCGAGGGCATAGACCGCCAGCAGTACGAGGCTCGTGCCGACCGATACATTGTGGTCATGCGCCCGAAGATGCTGGTCCTGCATGCGCTCCCCGGTGAAGTGAAAAATCGCGGGAATGAGCATGGCGGCGACGGCGATGGCGAGCATGCCGCCGTTCGTCTCGGCCGCGCCGCGGCTGAACGTCTGCTTGCGATGCCGAACACCGCCGGCGACCATTGCCGCGCCGCCGACGAGCAACAGGTTGCCGATAATGGAACCGGTCAGACTCGCCTTGACGACCTCGTTGAGGCCCTTGTGCAGGGCAATGATGGCGATGATGAATTCGGCCGCGTTGCCGAAGGTGGCGTTGAGCAGGCCGCCCCAGGTCGGGCCGGTTCGGGAGGCGAGGTGTTCGGTCGATTCGCCCATTAGATGGGCCAAAGGAAGCACACCGAGCGCCGCGAGGGTGAAGGTGACCATCGGCTCCCAGCTCGCGCCGTGGCCCAGCCAGAAATGGACGACAAACGCGAGCGGTATCGCAGCCCAGCCGGTGATCATCAAGTACTTCATGCGTGGGAATTATGCTGATGTGCCGGGGGAGCGTCAAACGCGATGCGCCGGCGCCGCGACTTAGAATCCGAAGAAGCCCGACTCTCGACGAAGCTTCTTTCGTTCGATGACTTCGCCGATGTACTTCATCTCGCCTTCGCGCCGAAAGCACGGCATCAGGCAGGGGTCGGGATCAATGCGCACGTCAATGAGTCGCGCCTTGTCGATGTCTTCGAGTCCGCTGAGCAGAACAGAATCGGTTTCGCCGGCATTGCAGATCAGTTTGGCCGCCTCCTGGAACTCACCCTTGTTGGCGCGACGAACCATGACCCGACCTGCGATCGGTAACCCGCGGGCACTTCCGTTGTTGATGACGAGCGTGGGAATCGAAACGATTTTTCCGTCGGAATTGCGACGCTGGGCCTTCACGTATTTCACCGTGATGTTATCCCGGATGTCCGTCTCGATCGCCTCGCCGACGACGGCCTCGAACACCGCTGCCGAATCCCGGTCCTCGACCTCGATCGTGGCGCTGACGTCGAACGGTCCGCTCACCAGCGCCGCGGCGCCGGGATCGCCGAAGATCATGGCCCTTGCAACCGATCTCTGCCCGCAAACACGAATGACATGAGAACCCGCTCCGAGTTTATCATTCGTGACCTTGACGTCATCACTTCCGACGGCCAGTACGACATTGTCCACTCGCTTCTCCTGCTTCTTGCCATCGACGAACACTTCGACATCGCGAAGGTATATCCACATGCTGGAGTAGAGTGCCGGCAACCGGGTCTCCGCGACGAGCCCGACGCCGATCAGGCCGTCCCGGGTGTAGGGGCCGCGCGGCACGATGTTGATCTTCAAAGACCTGCGGCAGATTTCCTGTTCCTCCGACGTCTTCAGTTTTCCGCTGTTGACGCGGCGAACGAGTTCCGCCGTCGCCCGGGGCTCGCCCATGTCACTCAGGCGAAGCAGTGTCGAGACCGATGCATGTTCAACCCATGCGGACTGCCTGTAGTAGTAATAGCCGCCCCAGCCGGCGCCGACGACGAGCACGAGGATCACCGCCAGCCGTATCGCGCCGGCCTGGCTCGGCTTCGGCTGCCGGGCGATATTCTCCGGCGTCACCCTGACACCGCACTCGGGACAACGACCGGGGTCCACGGGATAACTGCAGTAGGGACAGAAGCCGGCCGGCCGCGGCCCGCGATGGCGACTGGCCAATTGAATCCGAAAGTACTTTCGAAGCACGAATCGAAAGACGAAGAACAGTTTATACATCCATCGCATCGAGAGCGAAGGACCGTCCGCCCTCATCGCCGCATGAATCAACGTGTCGAGCAGCGGCAGGCACGGAACCAGCAGCAGCCACAGGGCGCGTTCATCGATTGTAAAGAGAAAACGCACGGCCAGTGCATAGCCGAATAAGCCCGTCAGCAGCCAGATTCGAAATGCCGTATTCATTTGAAACAGAGCGGCCTCGACATGCTCATGCCCTGAACGCCAAACGGCCGGTCGTCAGGGAAACACATAATCCTTCTGAAAGCTCAATCCACGACGCTCGATCGTTTCGCCGATGTACTGGGTGCCGTAAGCGTGCCCGTAATAGATCATCATTTTCGGGCTCGGCTCGATTTTGACGTCGATGCTTTCGGCTCCGGCAACCGACGGGAATCGCTCGAGCGGCAGGTGATCCTCCTCCTCGCTTCGCTGTATGAGATCTGTCACGAAGAGGTATTCGTCGGTTCCGGAGGGCCGGACATAAAGCTTCCCGCAAACCGGTTCCCTGCGAAACATGAAATTATTGATCCTGAGCGCCCGGACGGTCGCGGGCTTGCCATCTGAATCCTTGGTCCGGTTCAGTCCGTACATAATGGACATGCCCCGGGTCGCATGAACCACATCGGGCCCCTTCACGGGCGTGAA
>CALLKH010000521.1 GCA_938008425.1 uncultured Planctomycetaceae bacterium
TTTTGGAGGGGACATCGGATTCGTGTGGAGGTGCGACAGACGATTCATCATACAAACTTGCGGGCACTCTTTGAACCAGAGGAGTACTACCGAATCGATACTGTTAGTCCGTCAAAATGTGTCAATTAGGGCGTCAGTCCCCCATTATTCATGCAGTTTGCTCGAACGCAAAAAGCTCTGCAATGAATCTGACACCATTTGAAACGCATTCTCCCAGTTCACCCTTTGTCCCGTGTCCCTACCCCATTATTCCTGATTCAATAGAGAAAATCTAAGCGGGCGTTCCAGTCGCATTAGGCCCTCTATCCGTTGAGGTTCGGCCGCCCTCGTAAATAGCTGCAAGTAACGGGCTGGTGGTTGCGGCCGACGATGTCTCGATTCCGTCAGGAGCTTCGAGTGACAAGGTCCAAGAGGCAACGAACTACAACTGTCCCGCCGATGACTAACGAGGACTATTCCGGTCACACCTCGCCTTTCGAATCCGAAGTGCCCACGTCAGGCTCCGCTCAACCAAATTCGAACCCAAGCGCAGGAGCCCAACTCAAGCACCTGAAGGATCTCAAACCCGCCCCCTACAATCCGCGCAGAATCTCCGCGCCCGCTCAGGACGGTCTCCAGGAAAGCCTCCACCAATTCGGCGACATCTCCGGCATCGTCTTCAACACCCGCACCGGCCATCTCGTCGCCGGCCATCAGCGGCTCGCGGCGCTCAAGCAGCGATTCGGAGCGCTGCTCACTCTCGAACACGATGCCCACGGAAACCCATTACTCGCAGTGGAAGGCACCGACCATCGATTTCCGATTCGCGTCGTGGACTGGGATGAGTCGAAAGAAAAACTCGCCAATCTCAGCGCCAACAACCCCCACATTGCCGGCGAATTCACCGACTCGGTCGTCGGTATCATCGAAGAACTCGGCCACTGCGATCTGTCGTCGCTGATCACGCCGCTGCGCATCGAAGACATTATCTCGCCCGACGCTACCAGCCCGGGCAATAAGCTTCCCGAGCCTGGTGACGCCGAGAAGACGCGACTCGATTTCGGCTGGGGCGTGATCGTGAACTGCGAGAGCGAGCAAGAGCAGGTCGAGTTGCTCGAACGTTTCGCCGAGGAGGGCCTCGAATGCCGTCCACTCATATCGTGAGAGAATGTGACATCCACCGATCCGGACGGGTGATGCAGTTGGAGGGGATGTTCGATGTGCCGGTCAAGGACAAGACGCGCATGGAGTGGCGCGTCAATCTGCCGATCGAGAGTGAACCCTGGTCCATCGGCCTGATCGTTGGCCCCTCCGGATCCGGTAAGACCACCGTCGCACGTGAGCTGTTCGGCGACGACATCATCGATCAATTCGACTGGCCAACCGACAAGTCGATCATCGATTCATTTCCAGCTGACCTGGGGATCCGCGACGTCGTCGAGTACCTGACGTCCGTGGGATTCAACTCGCCCCCCTCCTGGCTCCGTCCCTTCTCGGTGCTCTCGAACGGTGAGAAGTTCCGGGTGATGATCGCCCGGGCCCTGGCCGAATCCAAAGAACGCATCGGCATCGACGAGTTCACCAGCGTCGTCGATCGCCAGGTCGCCAAGGTGGCCTGCCACTCCGTGCAAAAGACGATTCGCCGCAAGAAGAAGCAACTCGTGGCAATCTCATGCCACTACGACATCATCGACTGGCTACAGCCCGACTGGGTCTATGAGCCTGACTGTGACCGGTTCACAAGGAGGTTGGTTCGGCGGCACCCTGAACTCAAGCTCGAGATTCACCATGTTCACCATTCGACTTGGGGCATGTTTAGGCACCATCACTATCTGAGCGGCCACCTCTTCACCGGCTCGCGGCGCTTTTGCTTCGGCGCCTTCCTCGACGGGAAGTGCATTGCCTTCGCCGCGATACGCAAGCTGCCCCATCCCAAGGCTCGCAACGTCATGATGGGGCATCGACTCGTGGTGCTGCCCGACTATCAGGGACTTGGAATCGGCGGACGGTTCGACGACTGGCTCGGGCAGTTTCTGTACGATCGTGGATTTCGATACCACAACACGGTTCAGCACCCCGCCATGATCGCCTACTACGAAGCAAGCCCGCGATGGCAATGCATCGGGCGCATCAAACGATTGCCGCCGCGGGTTCGCACATTCAACAAGCGAACCCAGAGCGTCGCCACACTAGCCGTCAATCCGCGGCTCCTGTCCACCCGATCCTACGAATACAAGCCGCCCAAGAGTCAGGGATAGCCGTATGCGCACGTTTGTCTCGGGCAAGATTCATGGCATTCGCGTCACCAGCAAGTCTGTCGCCTATCACGGCAGCGTGGGCCTCTCGCGCGAGTTGCTTGCGGCTGTTGAGATTCAGCCCTTCGAGCAGGTTCACATCGTCAATCTCACCACCGGCAGCCGCTGGATTACCTACGCCCTCCCACTGGATGAACCAGGTGCGTTCTCTCTGAACGGCGGCGGCGCCCGGCTTGGCGAGGTCGGGGATGAATGCGTGGTGATGAGCTTTGAAACCCGAGATACCTACCGACCCGCGAAGGTCGTTCACCTCAACGAACACAACGCGATCAAAACCCGACTGGAGTACGCATCGTGAAGGTCTTGGAACTCGGCAACTACATCATCCCCGCTTACGCCGGCATGGTGCTCGCCGAGCAGGGACATGAGGTGGTGAAGTTCACCAACGGCCGGGATCCCATCCTGGGTCTGCAACGCGGCCCCGAGCTTTGGGCGTGGATCAACCACGGAAAAGTGCTTCGCGACGATCATCCGCGGACCGTACTCGACGGCCCCGCGTTCGACATCATCCTGGACAATTTTCGTCCCACCACATTGAAGGCCTGGGGAATCACGCCCGTCGAACTGTGTCAGCGATTCGGATATCGCTGGATCTCCATGCGCCCGGAAGTAGGCGATCGAAGCTTCGACGTCCTCGCCCAGGCCCAGGCGTGGATGGAGTTCTGCCCCTACATCCCCTTCTACATCGGCGACACCGCCCCCGGCTTATGGATGGCATTCAAGGCGCTCGCCTCGACCGAGCCCGGCGCCCGCTAGATGTGAATCGCCCGCCCGTCGAC
>CALLKH010000522.1 GCA_938008425.1 uncultured Planctomycetaceae bacterium
CCTCGCCGATTGCACCCGCAATGCAGGAGTTGTACAGCGACGCATTCTTTCGAACCGCCTCGGGCAGGTCGTTGGCGACGACATCGGAGACGCGGAGCCGGCCGCCGGGCTTCAGAACGCGGGCGATCTCGGCGAACACGCGGTCCTTCTCAGGTGACAGATTGATGACGCAGTTCGATATCACCCAATCGACCGTCCCGGATTCCACCGGCAGTTCCTCGATGATGCCCTTGCGAACCTCGATGTTGGTGAAACCGGCCGCGGCGATATTCTCGCGGGCGCGCTCGATCATGGCATCGGTCATATCGACGCCGATGACGCGGCCGGCGGGGCCGACCTTCTTCGCCGCGAGGATGAGATCGATGCCGGCGCCGCTGCCGAGGTCGAGAACCGTCTGCCCCGGCTGAACCTCCGCGAACGCGAGCGGGTTGCCGCAGCCAAACGAATTGACGACCGCGTCGCTGGGCAGCTCCGCCAGTTCGGCGGCGTCGTAGCCGGCCATCTTCACGAGGACGCCCTTCTGCGGGGCGCACGACGAACCGCCGCCGCAGCAGCCGGCGCCCGGCTCGGTGACGGCGCGGGCATACGTCTTCGAAACCATGTCACGGACGTTTTCCTGGGTGCTCACGTTTTCTTCTCGCTTTCTGTTTTCCGGGTTTTGAGGAGGCGTTTGATTCTAAGGTGATTTCGAGCGGCGCCGAATCCGGCGAAGGACAGCAGGCCGTCGCACTGATCTCGTCAGTGGGGCAGCAGTGATCGATGGCATCGGCCAGGGCGCGAAGCGTGCCGACGACATCGGTGTAGCGAACGCGATAATAGACTTCCTTCCCGCGTTTTTGTGCGTCGAGGATTCCCGCATCGCGCAGCTGGGCGAGATGCCGCGAAACGACCGAGATATTGACCGGGCAGCAGGCCGAGACCTCGGTCACCGTGCACGGCCGGCCGCACTGGGCCAGCCGAACGAGGATGGCCACGCGATTCGGGTCGCACAGCGCCTTGAAGAAGCGCGGCTCGATGAGGGTTCCCATGTCGGGTCCGCCGGCGTCGGTTCTGATCCTGGTTTGTCGCTTGCTCATTTGCGTATCTATGCAAATATAACATCGGCTTTGGCCGAGGGCAAGTTTCGGGAAGTTTTTTTTTTCGAAGCCGGGAACCCCCTACCGGCCGCCCCGTCTTGCCCGGCATCGGCCCCCCTTGTAGAAATGGCGATTCGCGAACCGCGGGAAACACGAATGAACCTGAACGAACTCCACGAAATGCTTGGCCGGATCACGCTCGATGCCGAATCGGCCATCCAGAACGCCAATTCAATCGAGGCCCTTCGATCGGCCGAGACCAAGATCACCAAGGGCCCCCTCGCCGATGCCCTCAAAGGGATTAAGCAGTTTTCGGCCGAGCAGCGCGGCCCGGCCGGCCAGGCGATCAACCAGACGAAGAAGGCGGTCGAGGCGGCGTTCGCGTCGGCGCAGAACAAACTGCGAAACGCGGAAGTCGCCGGGGCGAAACAGAAAGCCGCCGCGTTCGACCCGACGCTGCCGCCGCCGGTCGTACAGCGCGGGAGCCTGCACCCCGTCACGGCGGTTCAGCGCGAGGTGGAGCGCGTGTTCACCGGGCTCGGCTTCGCGGTGGTCGGCGGCCCGGAGATGGAGACCGAGTACAACAACTTCGAGGCGCTGAACATTCCCGATACGCATCCCGCGCGGGATTCGCAGGACACCTTCTGGCTGACGAACGGCTGGCTGCTTCGCACGCACACGAGCCCGTGCCAGGTCCGTGCAATGAAACGCTTCGGCCCGCCGATCCGCGTGATCGCGCCAGGGCGATGTTTTCGATACGAGGCGATCGACGCGTCGCACGAGAACACATTCTTCCAGCTTGAAGGGCTGCTCATCGACAAGGACATTTCGATCGCCCACCTGATCGCGTTCATGAAGCTGCTTCTGCGCGAGGTGTTCCATCGTGATGTCGAGGTGCGGCTGCGGCCGGGTTTCTTCCCGTTCGTCGAACCGGGCTTCGAGCTGGACATGAGCTGCGCGATCTGCAATGGCAAGGGCTGCCCGACCTGCAAGCGCAGCGGCTGGGTGGAGATTCTGCCGTGCGGCATGGTGCATCCGAATGTGCTTCGGCACGGCGGGATCGATCCGCACGAGTACACCGGTTTCGCGTTCGGCCTCGGGCTCACCCGCCTGGCGATGATGAAATACGGCGTCGCGGACATTCGGATTCTCAACAGCGGAGACCTTCGCGGCATCGTAAACCCGGCGCGGCTCAGCGGAGCGGCGATCGGGGCGTAAGCAGACGCGCCCCGCCGATGGGCACCCCAGAGTGGTGCCGTAGTCGCGACACTTCGTCCTATAAGCTTCAATCCATCGGAACTTCTCCATCGCACATTTGCAGGGGCGCGCGTGCGCCGTACGGCCGTGATCGACCGATCGGCGGCCCCGCCCGCTGCGGGATTCGCGGCGGCATTATCGGTGCGTCCCCGGGCGCGGCGAATCGGCGGATTCGGCCCGGTGTCCAGATGAAGTGAGGGTGCGTATCATACGATCGAACAGTAACAGGAGGGGTTTCCGACCGCCGGTCGACGGTGGAAGTCCTGCGCCCGCGGGCGCGGCGGCCAGACCGCCCAGGGACCCGGCACGACCAACTCGAACGGCGACGACACCACATGCCTCGCGTACTCATGATCACAGGCCGATTTCCGCCCGACGCCAGCGTGGGCGTGCTTCGCAGCGTGAAATTCTGCCGCTACCTGCCCGAATTCGGCTGGACTCCTGAAGTCCTGGCGCACAAGTCGCGGCCGGAGATCGACAAGATCGATCCATCGTCGCTGCGCGAATTGTCGCCCGATCTCGTCGTGCATCGGACCGGCCACTTCGACGTGCTCGACTGGCCCTACCGGTTCAAGGCGCGTCGCAGGAGCGGGGGCAACAGGAGCACTCCGCCTCCGGTCGATGCTGCGATTAACGACGGTTCAGGCGCCGGACCATCGGCGCGATCGTGGAAGGCCACGCTTCGCTCCATCCTGCTGAACGCCCCGGATCGCATGATCACCTGGCTGCCGCATGCGGTGGCGCGCGGCCTCGGCCCGGCGTGGAAGGCCGACTGTATCTACTCCAGCATTCCGCCCTACACGCCGCACCTCGCGGCGCTCGTGCTTCACCGGCTGACCGGCCGGCCGCTCGTGCTCGATTTTCGCGATCCCTGGGGTGATGATCAGCGGCCGGACCTTTCGGCGCGGCAGATTCAATTTCATCGCACGCTCGAGGCGGCCTGCGTTCGACGCGCCGCGGTGGTGATTCACGCGACGCAGGAGGCGCGCGACGCGATGATCGCGCGATTTCCAGACGAACCGGTCGACAAGTTCGCGACGGTCTACAACGGATACGATCAGGCCGAAATGCCGCCGGCCGAGCATCGACTCGTGACGTCGGATCCGAAGCAGCCGTTGCGGCTCGGGTATTTCGGCAATCTGTACGGCACGCGATCGCCGGAGTATCTCTTTGAGGCGCTGCGGCTGCTGCGCGAGCAGGACGGCATCGATGAGCGGCGGATCGAGCTGCATATCGTCGGCGGAATCACCGCCCATGCGCGACAACTGGTCGAAGAGATGAAGCTCGACAAGGTTGTGCGGCTCGTCTCGCGGATTCCGCGGGCCGAGGCGCTTCGACAGATGTGCCAGTCCGGCGTTCTGGCGCTGATCGGCGCGGCCGACATGGACCAGTTTTGCATCGCGACGAAGGTGTATGAGTATCTGGCAGCCGGACGGCCGATCCTGGCGCTGGTTCCGCCAGGGCCGATTCTGCGATTGCTGGAACATTGCCAGGCGGGGCATCCCGTTCCGCCGGGTGATCCGGTTAAGATCGCCGCGAAATTGAAGGAACTGCTGGCCCGTCACGAAAGTACGGGACTGGCGCTGGAGCCGGCGCGGAATCTGGATAAATTCACGCGTCGACATCAGACCGGCGAACTGGCGAAGCTGCTCGAGAAGGCCAGAACACAAGGACGACGACGGAGGCAAGATCGCCAGCCCAACGCAGGCAGCAGATGAGCACCGAGCGCAGCGAGACACACGACATGGACAGCGGCGGATCGACAATGAACTCCATCACGCGACTCGGCGAATCCGACGCCGCGCTGTGGCGCGCGTTTGTCGATCGATGTCCGCTCGCGACCGAGGATCACCTGCTCGACGCGACGAAGGGCGAGTCGCAGGGATTCGAGAGCCGCGCAGTCGGTCGGCGCGAGGGAGATCGAATCGTTTGCGGCGCCCACATTCGTATTCGGCGGGAAAAACTCATTCCCGGCTGCATCGTGCGAATGCAGGGCGGCGGGCTTTACGAATCGCTAAACTCGCCGGAACAGCTCGACGAGCTGCTCGATGCTGTGGCCGCCGAGGTCAGGAACGACGGACCGATTTTCATCGAGTGGAGCGTGCGGGCGCCGCGCATCGTCGATGAGACCGAGGTGCCGGAGAATCGGTTCATCGGCGAGTGGCTCGTTCGTCGCGGGCTTGAGCAGGCGCCGCTCACCGAGGCCACCTACTGGGTCGATATCTCGAGCAGTGAAGACGAGATCATGGCGCGGATGCACAAGAACTTTCGGCGCGATTTTCGCAAGGCGGAGCGCGAGGGCGTCGTCGTACGGCCATGCACGCCGGATGAAGTCGATCAGTTCTACGAGATGAGCGCCGAGATGGACCGCATCAAGGGGCTGAAGGAGACCAGCTACCGGCTGGCGTCGCGCGAAGCCTTCACGCGTTACGTTCGAAAGGTGATGGCCGTCAACGCGGGAACGCTCTTCTGCGCCGAGTGGCAGGGCGCGATTCGGAACATGGCGCTCGTCACGACGGCCGGCACACCGCGCTATCTCTACGGCGCGACGGGCGCCGAGGCGCGCGGCGACGTCAAGACGCCGCCGACGGGACAGCTTCTGCACTGGGAGATCATGCGAACGCTCAAGGCGTGCGGACACACGACCTACGATCTCGGCGGCACGTTCGCGCGCGTGCTTCAGCCCGATCATCCCAACTACGGCGTTTGGCAGTTCAAGTCGAGAATGGGCGGGAAGTACATCGAATTCTTCCCGCGACACCGACTCGTCTGCCGGCCGCTGCTCATGAGCCTGTACAAACGCGTGAAGGGATAGGTTCACGGTGGAGATGCGGACGCGGTTCGATTCCGTCGCACGATGGCTGCACCGGCTGGGCGCCACGACGGCGGCGGTGCGGATCGGCTCCCGCCGCCTGACGACGCTCTGCTATCACGGCGTCGCACCGTATTTGCCAGGAGCGGACAGGTTTGCAGTAAAGGCGCATCTGGACTGCGATCTCTTTCGGCGGCAACTCGCCTGGCTGGGGACGCACATGCGGTTCGTCGACCTGGAGACGGTGCTCGGTGCGATCGATCGCGGGCATCGGCTGCCGAAGCGGGCCGTGCTGCTGACCTTTGATGATGCATTCCTGAACAATCTCACTTACGCACTGCCGATTCTCAAAGAGTACGGCGCACGGCCGGTGTTCTTCGTTCCGAGCGAACCGCTGAATATGCCAGGGCGAAAGCTGTGGTATTCGCGGTTGGCGTGGGTGGCGAGTCTCGCGACGGAATCGACCCTTCGTGTGCCGGGAGGGGACTCCGGCGCGGGCTGGAGTGTGCAGAGCATCAAGGATCGGTGGGCGACTTCGGATCGACTGTTCGAGCTAGTTTCCTCATGGGACGCGGCGCGGCGTGACAATTTCATTTCCGAACTTGAAGTAATTAACCCGATGTCGGCGGCGTCGAAGGAGGCGGAGGCTTATTTCTTCTCGCACATGAGCTGGGAACAACTCCGGGGGATCGCGGGTTCGGAGGTGGACGTCGGCGGGCATACGGCGACGCACGCGGCGCTCTCGCATGTCGACGAATCCGAAGCGCGGCGGGAGGTCGCCGAGAATTACGAAACACTGCGCGATCGACTGGGCGTCGCGCCGATCGTGTTCGCGTACCCGTTCGGGTCACGGAGCTTCTGCGGCCCGCGTGAGGAGGCGATCGTTCGCGATGCCGGCTACTCGGCGGCATTCACACTGGTTCCGCCGTACATGGAAGGAGACGCCAACCGGTTCGCGCTGCCGCGACGCAACGTCGCGCCGGTCTGCTTCGAGATGTTCACCTTTCTCATCTCGAGACTCAGCGATCTGCCGATGCGATTCCGTGAGCGGTAGAGCCACCGTCTGTTCTTATACTCAGTGGCACACTGCGGCACCCCC
>CALLKH010000523.1 GCA_938008425.1 uncultured Planctomycetaceae bacterium
GGAGCCTTGGGATCGATTTCGCCTCGCCGTGAGTGGTTTTGTCTTGCGGTGATTCTCCTCGTCGGGTTGATGCTTCGCGTCTGGTATCTGGCTGATTTTTCAAAAGGGCCGGATTTTGCCGCGCCGGGCGTCGACGCGGAGTTTCACGATTACTGGGCTCGTGCACTGGCGACCGGCGACTGGACGCCGCCCGCAAACACCGAAGACCCCTGCATCAATTCGACGCCGTACCTTCGGCCACCAGGGTATCCCTATTTTCTGGCGGCGGTCTATCGCGTTCTTGGTGACAGCTATTTCGCGCCGCGGTTTGTGCAAATCTTAATGGGGCTCGCCAGTGCCGTCGTGGCGTATTTGATCGGCCGGCGCTGGTTCGGCGGAATGGTCGGCCTTGTCGCGGCCGCGCTGCTCTCGTGCTACTGGGCGTTCATCTATTTCGAGGCGGAGTTCCATGCCCCGGTGCTGATGATCTTCATCACGCTTCTGGAGCTTTACGCGCTCGGCCGCTTCGCGGAGAAGCCCTCGTGGAAATCGGCGTCGGTCGCGGGCGTCCTGTTCGGTTTGTCCGCGCTCGTTCTGCCGAATGTGCTGCTCTTCGGCCCGGTAGCGGCGATCTGGATGCTGCTTCGATGCCGATCGATCGGCACGCCGCGGCGTCGCATGACCGAGGGCGTGCTTGCATTCGGCATCGGCGCCGCCCTGGCGATTTCGCCGGCGACGATTCGAAACTATCGCGTTTCTGGCGAGTTCGTGCCGATCACGACGAACGCCGGAATCAATCTCTACATCGGCAATCACGAGGGCGCCGCGGGTTTCTGCCTGGTTGAGATCCCCGAGCTTGGGAAATTCGAAACGTGTTTTGACTATCCGGCGCTGGTGCGCGCGCTGGAGGCGAAACTCGGCCGGAAGCTCTCCACCAGCGAGGTGGACGCGTGGTTCCGTGATCAGGCGATGAAGTACATCACTTCGAATCCCGGGCGGTTCGTGTCGCTGACGTGGACCAAGGCTCTCATGTTCTGGGGACCGTCGGAGCTTTCGCACAACAAGGAAGTGCAGCTTGAACGCGATTACTACGCGGCGCTGCGGGTGTCTCCACTGGATTTCGCGGCGATTTTGGCGTCGGCCGTGGTGGGCGGCCTGCTTCTCGTGCTTTGTGGGAGGTCGACGCGGCCGCCGGGTCGGGCGGGAAGGAAGGAGCCGGCGAACGGAACGGCGTTGCATTGTACCGAACCGGGGCGCTCGCTCGCGCTGCTGATGGCGGCATTTGTGTTCGTGTTCTTTCTCTCGATCCTCCCGTTCTTCAATGCCGCGCGATATCGCGTGCCGATCATACCCTTCATGATGTTTTTTAGTGCCATCGCCATTGCATACACAATCGACGCGGCCCGGGGCCGAAAATGGCGGCAGGGCGCGGCCGTGATCGTCGGCGCCTCGGCTTTTTGCCTGATGACCATGGCGTGGCCCTTCAAGTTCGAGCCGGATCGCTCCAACTGGCATTACGCCCGCGGCTACTGCTTTGCAAAGACAAATCGCATCGACGCCGCCATTGCGGAATATGAATCGGCGATCGCCGTCTCGCCGGACAACGCGAAGGCGCACTTCAATCTCGGCGTGCTACTGCAACAGAAGGGCGATGCGGCCGGGGCCCGGCGACATTTCGATGCGGTCGCGGCCGGCGACGCTTACGTCGCCGAGGCTCAACTGGCCCGCGCCCGGGTTCTGTTTAACGAGGGTCGCCTCGACGACGCTGCGGCCGAGTATGAAACCCTGCTTCGCTCGCAACCGAATCATCACGACGCCTTGATTGCACTCGCCCTGATCCGCGCGCAGCAATCGCGATTGGACGAGTCTCTTCAACTCTACGAGGCGGCCGTCGCCGCGAAGCCGGAATCGACGACGGCGCTCTACGAAATGGGCATGACGCTGGCCGGGGCGGGTCGTGCCGAGGATGCGGCATCGGCTTACCGCCGCGCATTGAGTCTGGATCCTGAATTCTTCGAGGCGAGAAACAACCTCGCGGCACTCTATGTTCAGATGAATCGTCTCGATGACGCCGTCGCGTTATTTCGCGAGGCCGTCCGGATTCGTCCGGACTCACGCGAGGCCCGGCTGAATCTTGCCTTTGTTCTGACAAAGATGGGGCGGCATGCCGATGCGGCCGACGTGCTCTCGAACTGGCTGGCGGATCATCCCGACGATGCAGAGGCGCACCTTCGAATCGGGCAGGCACTTGCCGCTGCCGGTCGAGGCGCCGAGGCCAAACCGCACTTCGAGGCGGTGCTGAGGGCTCATCCGGGAAATGAAGCCGCAGTGAAGGGGCTCGCGGAAATCGGGAAGAGCCCATGATACCGTAGTATTGGCATCAGGATCCGGTTATCTCCGGCCGCCCGATCGTTGTGAAGACATGGCCGTCGGGTCCTCGTCGTGCGGCTTCGGCACGGCCGCCATCACCTGGCCGACAAACTGATCGAGCGACCCGAGTATCGAGTTGTCCAGCTCCCGTTGGAGGAATTCGGCCTTCAGTTTCTGAAAGCGTTCGTTCTTGATCGCCTGCACAATGTCAGGCTGCACATCTTCGAATCGCGCGAAGTTTTCCTCCTGAATCTCGCCCACCTTCACGATAAAGAAGGCCTTCGACGCCTCGATAATGCCGCTGGTTTCGCCACTCTTGAGCGTCAGAAAGTGCTCATACGGCACCCGCCAGCGACCGGCCATCGGCGACTGAATCTTGCCCCAGTAGCCGCCGTTCTCCTTGTGCGGCCCGTTCGAGTATTTCTTCGCGACGTCTTCAAACGTGTCGCCGGCATTCAGCGCCGCCAAGGCCGCCTCGATCGCCTCGCGGGCCTTTTTCTCGGCGGCGATTTCCTCCTCTGGTAGAGGCGGTCGCCGCATGAGCAGGATGTCGCGATCGTAGAATCCCGCGATCGGCACATCGATCATGTAGAGTTCGCGGTAGCCGGGCGCGGCGAATTCGCTCTTGTGCTCCTCGTAGTAGCTCTCCAGTTCCTGCTTTCGCGGCGCCTGGATCAGCCCCGCCAGTCGATCGCGCAGATACGAATCCACGACGATCATCTTTCGAAGCCGCAGTTTGACCTGATCGCGTGTTCGCCGTTTCCGCTGAAGATAGTTTTCGTACTCGGTTTCGCGCCCGTGGAATTCGCGGCCGATCCGCTCGCGTTCCATCTGCTCGACGACGCGCTTGATCGCCGGTTCCATCTCCTCGGTGATGGTGCGCGACGCCCGGCGATAGATGAGATGCTGGGCGACCGCGTCGACGATCTGCTGCCGGACGAATTCCAGCACGCGGCGATAGTACATCTCGCCCGACAGCACCTTGGCCAGCTCCTCCACCTGCGGGAGGATCGGCTCAAGAATATCGTCCACCGTGATGATCTCGTCGTTGACAATCAGTGCGTCCGAACGAACGGCATGCGGCGCGATCACGGCCGGTTCGGCGTCGGGGTTCCGAGCGGCGGAGCGATTCGGGGACGACTCAGAAGGCTGCGTGGTCGGCGCGGGGGAGTTTCTCGCTTCAAGCCAGCGCTCGGCCGATTCGCGATTGGACTCACTCTGAGTGCATGCCAGCGCAAGCGGCAACAGGAGGAATTGAATGGTGCTTGCGGGGCGGGTGCGCAGGCGTCTGAACATGGCGTTGATTTTAGCCGCATGGCGCGGGCGGTAAAGCGGAGGCGGCGTCGAACGATCCGGCGGATAATCGTCATGTGTGACGGGTTCACATTCGCACACTCCGGCCGGGCTCCGATCCGACATTGACACTGACGCGCGACCCCCGGAAGCTAGGCGGCGGTCGATGGCGATCCTCGCAGAGGCGACGGCGTGGTCGGCCGTTCTGGGACAAGACTTATGGGTGAATCCGGATCCAATTCGCCGCGCATTGCGGTGCTCGTGCCCTGTTACAACGAGGCCGCCACGGTCGAGAAGGTCGTGAGCGACTTTCGCCGGGAGCTTCCCGAGGCGACCGTCTACGTCTTCGACAACAACAGTCGCGACGACACGGCCGCGATCGCCCGCCGCGCCGGGGCGACGGTCGTTCACGAAAAGAAGCAGGGCAAGGGCTTCGTCGTGGCCGCGATGTTTGAAAAGGTCGATGCCGACTACTACATCATGGTCGACGGCGACGACACCTACCCGGCCGACCGGGTGCGGGCGATCCTCGCCCCGGTGCTCGAAGGCCGCGCCGACATGGTGGTGGGGCAGCGCAACGCGGTGGACGAGGCCAAGGCATACCGGCGGTTTCACGTTTTCGGCAACTGGCTGGTCCGGGCGCTGATCAATTTCATCTTCGGCAGCAAACTGCACGACATCATGAGCGGCTACCGGGCCTTCACGCGCGAGGTGGCGAAGAGCATTCCGATCATGGCGTACGGGTTCGACATCGAAACCGAGATGAGCGTGCAGTGCCTCTATCGGAAGTGGGTGGTTCACGAGGTGCCGGTCGAATACCGCGAGCGGCCCGAGGGCAGCGTTTCGAAGCTCAGCACCTTTCGCGACGGGTTCAAGGTGATCTTTCGAATCCTCGCGCTGTTTCGATCGTACAAGCCGCTGACGTTCTTCGGCTCGATGGGAATACTCTTCTTCGTCTTGAGCGTGGCCAGCGGGCTCTGGGCCTGGTTCGCCGACTGGGAGCCGAGTTCGGGGTATCGGATTTCGGTCATCATCGGATCGGCTTCGCTGATGGCGATGAGTCTGATCGCGGTGAGCATCGGCGTGATCGTTCAGCTCGTGAATTTTCGATTCCTTGAATTGGACTCTGTCCTGAGGCGCGAACGACGAAGCGCGACCGGCTCGACCGGGCGGCACGATCCTGAGCAACGTGTACGCGGGACCATCGAGTCAAATAATTAGGCAAGAAACAGCGTACCGCGTTGACGTTCATTCGGATCATCTCCAGAGAAGCCCGCCGACACCGAACGATGCCACGGAGGTTCTGACCCATGTCCGACAAAGCCGCCCCAAGCAACATTTCCTCACGACTGGTTGCCGCCGCCGATGTGGCGGCAGAACGCCTGCGACAGGCTGTGGTGGATGGCAAGCGTCTGGACGAAGCGCTTCTTAACGCCGTCGACGCGAAGAAGCTGGTGGATAACTTCGCCGAGGCGTGGCGCACGACGAATGACGAGGCTCGCGCGCTGCTCGAAGCCAACGGATTCGGCGGCGTGCTTGCGCGACTGGCGAGCGTCGGCGGTGGAGCAGTCAAAGGCGACGAATTCGAGGCGTCGCCGCTGACTTCAAAGCCCGTCTATGAAATGGCCGGCGGCGCGATCCGCGTCCGTGGATTCAATCCGACGCTTTCAGAAAAGCTGCGAGCGCCCAAGGCCGTCATCGACGGCGTCGCAAAGGCGATCGACACCTTCCTGCCGACAGCCGACGACGACGTGCTCGGCGTGCTCTACCGCCGGGAGCCCCTCGCCTACGCGAAGAAATGGCTGGCGGACGAAGCCCCGCGCGTCGATGCGTTCGTGAAGAAGCATTTCGGCGATGCCGGGCCGAAGTATCTCGTCAACAGCGGAATCGGGGCCAACGAGCAGTTCAATTACTTCGTCTCGGAACTCGCCAACGCCCGACCCGAGAAGCGGGTGACCTGGCTGCTCGCCAATTCGCCGCGGGATATTCCGACGCTTCCCGCCGACGCCACCGTCGAGAACACGCTCTTCATGGAGTTCTCCCGTAGCGGCATCACGCAGGAGACGGTCAAGCAGCACGAACTCACGCCCCGCGCCGCGAAGCGGGTTGTTTTCGCCAACAGCGGCCCGCTCAAAGAGTTGGCCGAGCGCGACGGCAACCTCGTGCTCGAACTGCCGAGCGAAGTTTCCGGCCGGTACGGCCGCAACAAGACGCCCATCCTGATGGCGCCGATGCACGTGGCGGGGCTCGATGTCTTGAAGTACTGGAACGAAATCGAATCTGCCTGCGGCGCGATGCGGCTCTCCGACTCCGAGTCGCTGCCGGTCGTGATGGCCCGTTACATTCGCACCCAGCAGCTTCGACACGGCGTCAATCACATTTACCTGGGGTCGAACGACGCGCTTCTCATTCGATCGGCCGACGAGTTCTGCCAGTACTGGAACGAGGGCGTCAACCGCGACGGCAACGACATCACCATGTCGCGATACCTCGGCCTGCCGCGCGACTCGCACATGAATCTCGAAGCCATCCTCGGCACGAGCGAACACAAGATGGGCGTCTTCATCGTTCGAACCGGGCCGCTGTCCGGCGGAGCGGCCC
>CALLKH010000524.1 GCA_938008425.1 uncultured Planctomycetaceae bacterium
GGATCCTAAATCCTGCGCGTCTGCCAATTCCGCCACTCGCGCGCGGGACAGCCGGCCTGCGCCATCAGAGACGTGCCATCTTAACAGGCCGATATCCGCCGGAAAAGCGAACCGCTCTCCAGGTGACTCGGAAGACGGCGATTTCCAGTCATCGAGAGGTGACTCACCGTTTGGGCGGCGAATCCTCCCGCCGCCACTTCACGCGAACGCGCAGATCCACCCGATCACCCGCAAGGCCGAATCGTTCATACTGAATCGTATCAACCCGATTAAGGAGGATGATGAGGTGGCGCATGGCCCGAATGGGCTCCAGGGACTGAAGCTCCGACGTCGGCAACGGATCCACAGGAATCTGGATCGACTCTCGCCGGCCATCACGAAGCACCGTCAACTCGAAGACTGTCGCGGCGCCGCGCTCATGGTATCGACGAGCAACCTCGCCCGCCGCCCCGGACGCGGGCAGCGATGCGCCACCCACCGCAACCACGCGGTCGCCGACTCTCAGTAACTCCGCGGCGGGAGATGTCGACTCGACCTCCACCACCACCACGTTTCCCGGCGCCTCCGGCAGATCGCGAAGCCCGAGCCCGAGGCGCGTGCGGGCCTGCGCCCGCTCAAGCGCCCATGACTGCCACCAGCGATCCTGCAGGGCCGCTGGATAATTCCGGCGAATGTGGCCCAGCCAGTTGAGCAGCAACTGTGACACTTCGAAACCGTTGACGAACGCCCACTCTGATATTTCGCCTTCGTCGGTCTCCGAGCCGGCCGATCTTCCGCCAATATCGAACGGCTTCGAGGCGCCGCCCTGAGCGGTCAGCAATGACCGGAGCTCTCGCTGCGTCGTGGCCACCATGACACAACCCGGGCGCGACGCCCATGCGATATCCAGATCTGCAAGAAACGGAAGCGACAATCGCCGCGCCAATGGCACCCCGATCGCGACGGAGTGGAACTCAATTCCATGGTCGTTTCGCTTCTCGACAATGATCGGCGGATCGTTCGCATTGGGTGACGGCGCCGCCAGCGAAGCGGCGGCCGCCAGCAGGCCGAGCATGAGATCCAATTGCTCCGCGACGCGATCCGGCTCCTTTGACTCCATGATCAGACCGACCGACGGCGAACGCAGCCGATTCGGCGCCCGGTTGCCGACATCCAGACCTGTCACGACCGTCACGCGCGGCCCGATCTGATCCATGAGTGAAGTCGGCGCCGTGCTCCCGGCGGAGATCATTCTGCCCAAAAGGCCCAGAAGCGAGTCATCCTCGAGTGAGAGCCCGCCCTTCGAGGCGCTCGCAAGCTTCTTCGGCGTGAACGAGCCCGAATAGGCCGCGATCGTATTCGCGGGCAGCCGCTCAATCACATTGCGATCCACCGCATGAAGCGTCTCGATCGATCGGCGTCGTCGGCCATGCACCTCACAATGCAGTTCGTCTTCGTTTACTGAGAAGCCGACGATCATCCGACGACAACCCGCCAGGGCGAACGGATCGCCGTCGCGCCAGGCAACGTAAGCCAGTCCATCAAACGGCGACTTCATGCGGGCGGAAAGCGACGCGAACTCCGACTGCCCGCGCAGATGCGACCCCGCCCTTCCCGCCATCAGTTCGACGGCCTTGCCAAACAGATTGTTCGGATCGTTCGCCGGTCCAAGCACGAGCAGCCGATCCCAGGCCGCCATGCGCATGCCACCCCGCAATGTGTACCGCTGAATCGGACCGTCGTCCGGCAGTCGATTGGCCCGCCAGACCGTTCGCCATCGCTGAACACTCTCGGGACGATCCAGTTCCGCGAACAAAACGCCGTCCTGCCACTGCGTCGAATCCGCCGCCCACAGGGCGCAGCGCCGGCCGATGAGCTGGCTGATGGCGTTGTCCGCGGTCAGGCCCGGCAGCCGATCCGACGGGCGCGACGTGGTCGCCCCCTCGCGCTCGGTCAGCTCGCGCACGGTGTGCCAGATGCGAAGCTTGAGAAATCGATCGCGAAGCCCCGACAGGTCATTGATTTCGATGTAGAACCGCACATCACCGGGAACAAGGCGCAGCCAGTCGCCGGGCACATCCGTACGCACGGGCGTCTGGGCCGCCGCGATGCCCGGAGCAGCAAAGGACAGGGCCGCCAGTATGACACCCGCGGCAATTCTCGATGGATGATGTCGCGCTCGACGCATGTACATGCCCCATGTTGTGCGCGGCCGCTGCGTTTCTGTCAAAACATGAGCGGCTGCCACCTCAAGGGTGATGAATGCGAGCGATTGAAATGGTGGCTGGAGAAATCCGGGGCCGCGGAATCAGAACCGAACGACGCCGTCATCACCGGTCTTCGCCGGTTCGGGCTCGGGGTTCGAATCCAGCGCCTCGTTGAACGGGAACAGCAGCGCGTTGAGCAGCGTGATCTCGGGATTCGGCGCCTGGGGCGCGGCGTGATCCGGCACGCCCTCGCGCGCCTGATCAACGAGCATGCCCGGCAGCTGCGTGATGCTGTTGGCGGCCCGGACCATCTCCGCGACCGCGTCCGCCGTCGGTTCGGCCATGTTGCTCATGCCGACGACATCCGTCGCCCGCGAGCTGTTGTAGCCGGCGACCAGGCCCGCCGGGGTCGGATCGCTCGTCGGCCAGATCAGTACGGTCAGGAACAACATCGCCGCCGCGGCGGGCAGGCTGACACTCATCGCCAGCCGCCAGAATCGCTCGCGCAGCGCTCGTCGAGTCTGAAGCGGGAACGCGCGAAACGCCGTCGCGGAAGAGTGCCTCGGCGTCGTCACAACCCGGGCCGCCAGCTTCGCCGCAAAATCCGGGCTGAGCTTCGGCTCGGCTCGATCGCGCGCGATGACCTCTCCGCACGCCCTGAACATCTCAAACTGCCGCCGGCAGCCGGAGCATTGCAAGAGATGGGCATGCACTTCGGCGCTCAGGCTCGAAGAGAGCTCGCCATCGAGATGTCGGTCTCGAAGCTGGGCAACATGTCGGCAGTTCATCACCACGTTCAACACTCCAATTGCATCGTCGCGGGCCCATCGCGTTCCATCGCGACGCGGCCGACACTGCGGCGATCCCATTCCACGTCGGCCGGCGAATGGCTCGCAGATCGCCGGCTCGAATCGGGCCGGGCCGAGCCCTCGCTCAGCCGGCAAACCCCGCGGCCTCTCGGAACCGCAGGATCGACCAGTCGTCTTCCAACTGGCCTTCAAGCTTGTCCTTCAACCGGTTTCGCGCCCGGTGAAGATGACTCTTCACGGTCGCAGCCGGCATGTCGAGGATCTCGCCGATCTCCTGACAACTCAGCGACTCCCTGTAGAACAGTAATACAGTCGCGCGTTGCGGCGGTGTCAGTTCCTCGACGGAATTCCAGATTATTGTTCTCAGACGTTCCGCTTCCTCGCTGTTGGCCACGCCTTCCGACACGCCGTCGTCGGACTCGCAGCGGCCGTCCTCCTGCACCATCGAGAAGTCCGACTCGCCCGAGTAATCCTTCCGCTTCCGCATCAGGTTCAGGCAGAGCCGATAAGCAATCGTGTACAACCACGTGCTGAATCGGTACGCGAAGTCGAAACTGTCGATCGATTGAAAGGCGCGAAGAAACGCGTCCTGGCAAATCTCCTCGGCATCATGGTCGCGTCGGACCATGCGCCAGACGAAGGCGTGGAGGCGATCCTGGTAGGCCGTCACCAACTCATGCGCACTTTCCGCGCAGCCCCGCTGGCAGCCCTCGATCAGCTGCCGTTCGCGAAGCGGAGTGAGACCGCCGCTGGTCGCGTTCTTGTCCATACGCCTTCCTCCTAATTATACCGTATGAATAATCGGCCGTTGCGGGATTCAGTCCGAATTGCCGCCCCCCTCTGGGAGCGATAAGATTTCACCATGGCCAAAGAGAAAGGAAAAAAGCAGCCTGACGGGCCCCGAATCCAGAACAGGAAGGCCACCCATGACTTTGAAATCCTCGAACGGGTGGAGGCTGGAATCGCCCTTAAAGGCACTGAGGTCAAGAGCTTGCGCGCCGGCGACGCCAGCCTCGCCGAAGCCTACGCCCGCATCGACAGCGGCCAGGTCAATCTCGTCAATTTCCAAATACAGCCCTACAAGCAGGCCAATCTCTTCAATCATGACCCCAAGCGCATCAAGCGACTTTTGCTCCACCGACGGGAGATCAAGCGGCTGATGTCCAAGGTCACACTGAAAGGCCAAACGCTCGTGCCCCTTCGGGTTTATTTCAACGCGAACGGGCTCGCCAAGGTCGAATTGGCGCTGGCCAAGGGCCGAAAGGTCCACGACAAACGGCAGGTCGAGCGAAAACGCGAAGACTTGCGGGAAATCGCCCGCGCTCAGCGAAGGCGTTAGAGTAACCAGTCTATGGCAGCGACCGCCACCCAGCCCCGACTCCGGCAGTTCATGCTCTACGGCCTGATCCTGCTCGCGCTTGCGCTTGTGAGCGCCGTCGTGTTCGTGCTGATGAACGACGATCCGGTCTACAGCGCGGAGGAACTCTTCTCGACGGGCGTCATCGTCGATCCGGAGAAGCAGCCGGCCTTCGACTTCCCGGAAGAGATCCGCTCCACCGACCTCTCGGTGAATGCCTTTATCGATCGCTTTTTCCGCCTCTGCGCAAGCGCCAATTATCCCGAGGTCCGCCTCCTGCTCAGCCAGCGTTCGGGCGAATCGCTCCCGCCGAATCGATTCGAGCGCATGTTTAATGCCATGAAAGCGGCACGAATCAAGGAGCTCAAGGCGTTCCCTGACCCCGAGAATCTCGACGAGAAGGCCTATGTGCTCTTCGCCGAATACGATCTCGAGGACTTCGCCGCCAAGCAACAGAAGAAGAACAACCCCGTTCGCCTGCTGATCTTCAAGGAAAACGGCCAATGGCGGCTCGGTCCCGCCTCGCGCGACATCCTGGCCAGGATCGACGCTTACGAGGCGGCAACTTCCCAGCCCGCCGAGCCCGACGCCGGCGACGCCGATCAAAATGCGGCCGCCGCCCCGGCGCCGCCGCCCCCCAATGTCGTCGCGAACAAGCCGATGAAGATCGAACCGGAAGATTAGCGGCCGATCGACCTGATCCAGACGAATGGTTTTGAGAATCGGAACGTTGGTTCCTGTATATAATCGCTCGGACTCCTGCCGCACGCCTGCTGTGCGAGCGGGCGGCCGGCGCGATTCGGAGACCCTCCTGATGATTCGATCGAAGCTCCTGTTTACTGCGTGTATCGCGACCCTCGCGGCCTGCGGCGCCGGCGTTCGCGCTGACGAGGCTGCCGATGACGCGGCGAAGAAACTCGGACTGAAACTCGTCGAGCACCTGCCCGAAATCAAGGTGGATGTCACGCTGAGTACGCACTTTGAAATGCGCTTCAACGGCGACCCGGTCGGCTACACCATGGCCACGCTGCGCGGCGTCCAGACCGACAAGGGCCCCCGCTACGAATACAGCGACGTCAGCCTCATCCGCGGCCCGAACGGCCAGACGCGTGAGCTCCACACCGCCGGCGTACTCGACCGCCATTTCCGGCCCGAAACAGTCACCTGGGTGGCCATCAGCCGCTCGCCGAACGGCACCACCACCGAGGTGAAAGAAACGCTGCGGGTGGAGGAGAAGGAAGTCTCCCTCAATCGCGGCGATTCAAACGAAATGTCGACCTCAACCCTGCCAAAGCCGAAGGAGCGGTTCGTTCACATCGCGGGCTATCTCTTCAGCCTTCTGCCGGTTCGCGACGGCCAGACCTTCCGGCTTCAGGAGTTCGACACCGAAAAGAAGGAGTTCGTCTGGCGAACCTACCGCGCCCGAAAGAACCGCGGCAGCGAGATGCGCCTGAGCGTGATGGACGAAAAGGGCGCGGATGAGGCTGCTTACTACGCCATCGCGGCAAACGGCGACATCCTGGAACACGGGATTTCCGCGGCCCCCTTCATATTCGTCCACTGCACGGCCGAGAGGATCGATGAAATCAAGAAGGAATGGGCCAAGGCGAAGGTGAACACCAAGTCGCCCACCAAGCCGGCCGATCCGAAGAAGTGACGCAAGCTCGGCACCCCGACGCGTTCCCGCGCCCGCGCGACATCCCGCCCCTAAAAGGCGACCCACAGAAATGAACGAGCCCGACGCCAATCAGCGCCGGGCTCGTCTATATATTCATCAGATTGTGCGGGCGAACTTCGCCGGTCTCAGACCGTCGCGATATCGACGAACCGCGCGACGCTGCAAAGGTCGCGAAGCAGCGCCGACGTTGCAAACACCTCGCAGGTGTCGCCCTGAACCGGCTTGTAGAGCCGCGGAGCGAACGGTCGGACCACCCAGGGTCGGCCGCCGCGCTGATGCGTCGACATCTGGCTCTCACGGACCCGCTTGCGACTCACGCGGAGTTTCCGACCGGCCGCGCTGCGCCCGAACACACGGGAAAGGGTCTTCGCCGCCGACTCGCTCGTCGGAGCCGACTTGACCGTCACTCGAATCATCTTGCCAGACTTCGCATCCATCAGTACACCTCGTGACATCCATTACAAGTGAGCCCCGCAGTTTAGAGGCTTTTCCCGGGCAAATCAACAGGCTCGGCAACACCTCGTCCGGGGCTTCGCGACGAGCAAGACTCAAGCGAGCGCGGGCCGCTCCGGCTGATCGGCGAATCGCGACCTGCGACGAGAAGTGTGGCCTAAATTAAATCCTGACAGCAGCTTAAGGCAGATAACCGACGCCGACTTGCCTCTAAGGAATCGTGTTTCCGGCCCGCTCAGCATCGCGAACCCCCTTCGACGGC
>CALLKH010000525.1 GCA_938008425.1 uncultured Planctomycetaceae bacterium
CATCCCACAGAAGACTGCTCGCGCGTGAGAAGTCGTGAGAGCGCCCCCTGAATCGCGGGTTTGAAAAATGCCGCGCCGACGCCCACGACGATCACGCCGAACATGAAGTAATTGAAGTCGTGTTTCCACGCCATGAGGCAGTAGCCGGCCGTGCTGATCACCATCGAGAACACAAGCGAAAGTTTGAATCCGTAGCGATCGGCATACCCGCCGGAGATCACAGGAAGAAAGACCTGGACGAGCGAGAACCAGAAGATGAGCTGGCCCTTGTCCACCTGGGACATGTGCAGCCCGCCGGGATCATCCTTCTGCGCAATATAGATGCCGACGATCGGCCAGAAGAGATAGAACGCCAGCCGCTCGCCGGCCTCGATCGTGTTGAGCAGCCAGAACCGGAATGGAAACCCGAAGATGTGCGCCTCGTTCTGGTCGGGGCCCTGCTGCAGACCGTGATTCGCTCCGCCCGCGGGCGCAGCGCCGGCCGGGGTTGAAACGGCGGGTAATGACATTCGAGATTACTCCGTGGGTTTGGCGCGGCGACAGTCTATATAGACGAATGTGCAGAGGAGCAGAAAAGCAAACAATCCGAGCCAGTTGGCGGACGCATGATCTCCGACGATACCGCTCATATCAACGGCGTCGAGCGTCCGTTCGCTGGCGAGTTTCAGCACGCTCTTGATGACGCCGATGATGGCCGCCCCGGCGATCAGACCCGATGCGAGCAGGATTCCCTTGTCGTTGCGTGCCTTGACCGTCGCCTCATCCCGGGAACTCTTCTGCACCAGCCACGCGACGATGGCGCCGATCAGGATCGGCGAGTTCAGTTCCATGGGAAGGTACATGCCAAGCCCGAATGCAAGCGGAGAAATCCCCAGCATCTGCATCAATATCGCAATGACAACGCCCGCGCCGTAGAGCGTCCACGGCACATCTCCAGTGCCGATGAAGCTCTTCAGTGCGGTTGCCATGAGGTTGGCCTGGGGAGCCTGAAGCGCCTCGGTGCTTGAGGTCGAATCGTAGCCGGGCGATTCTGCCAGAATCATGATCGTCGCTGAGACCACGATCGACGCCAGGACCGAAGCGATGATTGCGCTCCATTGAATCTTCTTCGGGCTCGCTCCGAGCCAGAATCCAATCTTGAATTCGGTGACCAGCGTGCCGGCCATCGAAAGCGCCGATGCGACAACGCCGCCCACAAGCAGGGTCGCAAGCATGCCCGCATCGGTCTTCGGGAGACCGGCGGCCAGCAAGACGACGGCCGTGATAATGATGGTTGTCACGGTCATTCCGGAAATCGGCGTGACGGAGATCATCGCGATCGCCCACGCGGAAACGGTGGTGAACACGAACGCAACACCCAATGCGAGCAGGAGGGAAACGACGGAGAGTTTGTCCGCGCCGTCCATGCCCGAAACGACCACGAATCGAAAGAACGCCCAGATGGCGGCGGAGGTAAGCAGGCCGACCAGCATGAGCATGGGGTAGGAAATGTCCTCGTCGGTTCGGTCGACCGCCTTGTTGACGCCGGACTTGAACAGGCCGCCAATCGCCTGGCGGAGTGCCGTAATAATGACTTTCGACATTTTCAGAATTGAAAGCAGTCCCGCGGCGAAGATGCAGCCGATGCCGATGTTCCGGGGAATGGGAAGAAAGATGTCGTCGGCCCCCGGAAGGAGGCCATAGACATCGATTTCGCCCTTCCCGGGATCGGCCTTGAGAACATAGGTTCGCTTCTCGTCTCGCACTTTCCAGGCTTCGCCCTTGGTCGAGACGGTCACCTTCGCATCGGGTTTCACAATCGCGAAGCCGGCCCGATCAAAATCGGGATTGAGGTCGACCACGATCGATTTGCGAAGCTCCAGTTTTTCCTGGTCACTGAGATCCTCGGCGGCCATTCGATCCAATGACTCCGCGGCCGAGGCGGGAATGGAGAAGAACGGCTCCGCTTCGACCGGACCGTGATGTGCTTCCGCCGCAATGTTGAGTATCTGTATCTGCTCCAGATTCAACGGGGCCAGCAATGGAATGAGCACGAACCACGAAAGAAACGATCCAGCCATGATGATCGACGCGTAGCGCACGCCGATGATGTATCCGAGTCCGAGGAACTCGGCTCCCGTGCCTAGCGCAAAGACGGCCTTGGCGCGGTCAGTAAACCTTGCGAGCGCGGGAATCTCGGCCGACGAGAAGGTCTCCGTGAAGAACTTCATCGCGCTCGAGATCCAGTTGTAGACCATCCCGATGATAAAGGAGTAGATCAGGACGAATGCCTGTGAACTGCCACCGGCACCGGTGACAAGGATCTCATTGGTCGCGGTGCCTTCCGGGAAGGGCAGCTTTCCGTGCATTTCCTTGACAAAATACCGACGGAATGGAACCAGAAGCACGACGCCGAGAATCGCGCCAAGCAGCGGAACCAGGAAGATGAGCAGAAAGAGCGACCACGTCTCAATTTTGAGGTTTTCATTCAGCTTCAGGATGTAAATCGCCGGCATCGTGAAGACGGTGCCGCCCGCAACGATTCCACTCGTTGTGCTGATCGCCAGAATGTTGACGTTCTCCAGAAGCGTGCTCGCGCGTCTCCCAGCCTTTAACAGCGCGCCCGACAGTCCGACCGCGAGGATCGAAATCGGGATTGCGGTTTCGATGCCCTGTCCGACTTTCAAGGCAAGGTAGGTGGCCGCCATCGAGAAGATGATGTTCATCACGATGCCGAAAACGATCGAACGCGTTGTAATCTCGGGAATATCGACGCCGGGGGGAACCATCGGCGAATAGGTTTCGCCGGGCTTCAATTCACGATAGGCATTTTCCGGCAGTTTGGTCATTACGCCGGTTTGCGATGAGTACTCTTGCACGGGCTTGTCGGACATGAATGGGCCTCTCGGGTGGCGTCTGGATGACCCGGCGAGTCTGGATTCTTGTGAAACGCCTGCCGCAGCAGTTGATGATCAACGCGGCGGGTAGAAAAGCAAGAGCCGATGTATTGACCTATCTTGTTGGCGACCGTCGCGTGCCAGTCGAGCGACGGATTGTTCAAAACACCTGCCCCGGTTGGAAACCTGTGCCACAGGACCCACAGGTTTGAAACCTGTGCCACAGCCTACTTCTCCTTCCCCCA
The DNA here is from genome assembly GCA_938008425.1 of uncultured Planctomycetaceae bacterium. Taxonomy (GTDB): domain Bacteria; phylum Planctomycetota; class Phycisphaerae; order UBA1845; family UTPLA1; genus JADJRI01. The sequence goes on from CALLKH010000525.1 coordinate 3,122, forward strand.
AAGCTGCGCCAGTTCCACCAGCACCTTCACCGCGTTCTCCATCTGCTCAAGACAGGCGAACTCCAGTGGCGAGTGGAAGTTGTGCATGCCGGTGGACAGGTTCGGCGTCGGCAGGCCCTTTTCGCTCATGCGCGAGCCGTCGGTGCCGCCGCGGATCGACTGGTACTTCGGCTCGATGCCCGCGTTACGCATCGCCTGTTCCGCCAGCTTCGTCGCCCGCGGCTCCTTCTTCAGGTACTCGAGCATGTTGCGGTACTGCTCGGTGACATCGATCTTGATCGACGCCATCGGGTGCTCGGCCATCAGCGTCGCCGCGATGGCACGCAGGACGTTCGCCTGATCCTCCAGCTCGGCCGTAACGAAGGAGCGAAGAAGGACCTTCAGCTTTACCTCGGGCACGCCGCCTTCGAGGGTGTACGGATGCATGAAGCCCACGCGGCCCTCGGTCGTCTCGGGCGCGAGCGTGTGCCACGGAAGCCGCTCGATGAACTGGCCGGCCAGCCGAATCGCGTTCACCATGCGCCCCTTCGCGAAGCCGGGGTGGATGTTCCGGCCGGTGATCGTGACATTCGCCACGTTGGCCGACCAGGTTTCGTTTTCGATGTTACCCTCGTCCTCGCCGTCGAGGGTGTAGGCGCAGGTGCAGTCAATCTTCTTGAGGTCCATGTGATCGGTGCCGTGGCCGATCTCTTCGTCGCAGGTGTAGATGATTCGAATCGGCCCGTGCTTGATTTCGGGATGGGCCATGAGATAGGCGGCGGTGGTCATGATGACCGCGACACCGGCCTTGTCGTCCGCGCCGAGCAGGGTGGTGCCGTCGGTCGTGATGAGCGTCTTGCCCTTCATGGTCGTGAGGGCTTCGCATTCATCGACGCGGATGACGCGCGACTTGTCGCCCGGCAGGACGATGTCCTTGCCGTCGTAATTCTTGATGATCTGCGGCTTCACATTCTTCGCCGTGAATTCGGGCGACGTGTCGACGTGGGAGCACAGGCCGATCGTCGGTGCGCCCGGCACGTTGCCGGGAACGGTGGCGAGGACGATGCCGTGCTCGTTCATGCTGACGTTGTCCAGCTTGAGCGCCTTGAGCTCGTCGGCCAGCATGCGGCCGAGTTCAAGCTGGCCGGGCGTGCTGGGGTAGCTACCGGAATCTTCCTTGGCAGTGGTTTCGACTTTGACGTACCGACAGAAGCGGTCGAGAAGGGTCTCCACGTTACTTACCTCCGATTGGATGGGTCTGATGCGATTCGTTGTTGTACGGCGGTTTTCGAGCGGCTGCAACTCAGGGCCGGAAGCACCATCAGCGGGCCGCACCGAGTTTTCTGATGATCTCGAAATGGGCTTCGATGACCGGCATGACCGACAGGCGCTGCCCGCGTTTGAGAACGAGCAGGTCCTCCAGCCCTTTCGTTTTCCGAAGCTGGTCCAGCGACAAAATGGCCGGGAATCTCTCGACGAATTCCACGTCCACCATCATCCATGTTGGTTTTTCGACTGTGGACTTGGGGTCAAAGTGGACGTGGTTCTTGTCGAAGGCGGTGTGGTCGGGGTAAGCCGGCCTGCACACCCGGGCGACGCCGGCCACGCCCGACGGGTCCGCGTTTGAGTGGTAGAACAGGACCATGTCGCCGACCTGCATGTCGTCCCGCATGGAGTTGCGGGCCTGGTAGTTTCGAACGCCGTCCCAGCAGGTGCGGCCGTCACGTTCGAGGAATTCGATGGGGTAATCGTCGGCCTCAGACTTGAGCAGCCAGAACCGGTTTGAAGACATGCATTCCTTCCAATTATGCAGGGCCTGGAGCCCCCGAACATGAACGCGGACTCTTTGCATCCCCGGCGACCTTTTTCAACGTCGCGGCCGTCGCGGCGGATCTGAGATCATACCTGAACTCGCCAAACTGGGTTGTACACGATGAACCGTATCAATCCTTTTTGCGGCTGCCGAAACGCGGCCGTCGAAATATCCATCGCCCTCTCCCCAATTGGAAGGATGGGAATTGCGGTCTAAAACCGATCGTCGGATTGGACCCAGAATGCGCTTCCCCGCAGGAGAGGGATTGCTATGATGTTGCGGCCGAGGCGCGGCGGCGAAACGGTGAGTTTGCCCGGTTTTCAGCGTTCGAACACTGGACCAGCTCGCGTACGTCAGTGTAGGTGAATCGGGGGCGGGTGCGAACTTGAGCGTAAGAGTCGTGCCCGAAGGCGTAAAGGGTTCCGGTAGGTGGGTTTCCGATCCCGGCCGCAGCGGGCGCAGGTCGGACTGGCGTCGATGACACGGAGCGTATGTGGAAGACCAGACACACCAAGTCACTTCAGATCAATCCTCAGAATTGTGCAGCACCATCGCGGCCGAAGGCCACAAGCTCTCGGACCTCGGCCTCTTCATGAAAAAGTTCCTGCGAAAGGGGCTGACGATTTCGTCGCTCGTTCCGAGCAGTGCCGCACTGGTGCAGATGGTGGTGGACAACGTGGACTTCAGCCGCCCGTCGACCATCGTTGAAGTCGGCGCCGGTACGGGCGCCATCACGGAGCTGATCGTCGAAAGGCTTCGGCCGCACAATCGATTCGTATCTTGCGAAAACGATGCGGATT
>CALLKH010000526.1 GCA_938008425.1 uncultured Planctomycetaceae bacterium
GTTTCGACCGTCGCGCCGCCCTCGCCTGCGCAACCCTCCTCGCGAAACAATTCCGGGCTCAAAGGTGAATCCGCGTCCATGACACGAACCGTGTCCATGCACCCCGCGATCCAAGGGGCGCCCAACGCTGTCATTGAGTCGTTCGTGCTGAAGGGTTACCGATGGCGCGTGGCGCGGGACCATGCCGCGGACATTCAGTCCGCAAACATCGACTGGCTGAATCTGGCCTCCTTTTCGGGCGCGACGCTGATCAAGCGGAACAGCCGCCGCGACGTCTGGCAGGTTCGCTGCGGCGATCGCAACTACTTCGTGAAGACTTACGACCCCAGCGATCCGCTGGTAAAGATCAAATCACTCTTGCGCGGTCCGACAGCCGAATGCGAGTGGAATGTGGGGCTCTATGCCGCCTCCCACGGCATCCCAGCGGTCATGCCGGTCGCGACGGCCGTCACGGGTTTTCGGGGGGTGTCGGGTCCTTCGCTGCTCATCACCGAGGCGGTGCCGGATGTTGAGCCCCTGAATCAGTACTGGCTCAGCGTGCGCGACGATCGCCACCGCGCGAATCTTCTGTCCGAGGCGCTCGCGCGGCTCATCGCCCGGGCACATCAGTGCGGTTTTCGTCATGGCGACATGCACCCCGGCAACATTCTTGTCCGCCCGGCGGGTCGCGTCGGCGAGGTTTTGTTCGTCGATCTTCACGACGTTCAAATCGGGCGATCGGTGTCGCTCGGTGATGCGGTCGCGAATCTCGCGCAGCTGCACCAGTGGTTCCGCCGAAATTCGCCGCTGTCGCGCCGGCGGAAGTTTCTTGAGCAATACCTCGGCTACCGCAATCGATTCGCACAGGCCAGTCCGCTGGCGCGAAACTTTGACATCACGCCGCGCGGGCTGATCGAACTGCTGTCGGTCAAGGCAGACGTGCATGCCAACCGGCTCTGGTCCAAGCGGGATCGGCGGTCGCTTCGCAGCGGAAGCTATTTCAATCGTGTTCGGCCGGCACCGGGATGGCGCGGCCATGTGCTGCTCAAGAGCAAGCATCCGCCGGCCGGTGCGCAGGCGGCGAAAATTGAGTACTCGCGTGGGGAATGGAAGGAGTGGCTCAAATCGCCGCTCGACTGGATTGATGCGTCGAAGCATCAACTGATCAAGGACTCGCACACCGCGACGATCGTCAAGGCCACGCTTCCCACGACGGAGGGACCGGCCGAGGTGATCGTCAAACGGCCGCTCGCCCGAAACTTCATTAAACGACTCGCACAGACCTTCGGCCGGTCGAGAAACATGCGGGCGTGGCGCATGGCAAACCGGCTTCTGAATCGAGGTCTGCCGGTTGCGCAGCCGCTGGCCATTGTTGAGCGGTTCGCCCTCGGCGTCTTTCGAACGGATTCGATCGGATTCACGGACTACATCCCCGGTTCGATCGATATCGAGACGTTTCTGACGCGCGATTTGAGCAAGGTACCGTCATCGGATCGGCGGCGCGTGAAGGACCAGTTGATTGAAGCGCTCGTCAGGATCATCCGAACGTTTCATGATCGCGGCTTCGCGCATCGTGATTTGAAGGCCGGCAATCTTCTGCTGAACTGGTCGCCGCCGTACGACACGCCGCCGCGGCTGACGTTCATCGACATGGACGGCATCAGCCACGTGCGTCGCGCGACGCCGAATCACCGCAACAGGGCGATCGTGCGACTGTGCGTCAGCGTGCTGAACAGCCCGCTCTGTTCACGCACCGATCTGCTTCGATTCCTCAAGCGGGACATGATCGGCTTCGGCCGCACGGATGCCAGGTGGAAGGATCGCTGGCGCGAGTGCGAAGCGCTCGTCCGAGCGAAGAATGTTCGAAAGGCCAGTCGGCGGCAGTGGAAGCTTGATCACTACGGCCGGGAATGATGCCGGGCTTCATTCGCCCTGTGCGCCGAACCCGCTGGACGGACGCCCATGGATGCCGACATTCCGACACCAGACGCGCCGGCGACGCCGCGCCGCAGTTCGTGGTGGTTCTACCTTTCGATCGCCGTCCTGGTTGGACTTTTCGTGATCGTCGTCGCTGATCGAAAACGAATTCGTGCAGCGTGGTGGGCCTATCGCCTTTCGCAAGCCGCGGATCTCCAGGATCGCGGGTATTATCTCGCACTTCTGTCCGGAGACGATGTCACCGCAACGATCGGCTATCAGTATCTCTCCGATCAACCGGATGCCGATCTTCGCTGTCTTGCGGTCTACCTGATGCAATCGTGCGAGACGGCGGAGTCCACCGGTGAAATGGGGCTTCTGCTCGATGATGCCGATCAGGCGGTGCGCAATGCGGCGGCCGTCGGACTTGCGTTCAGAGGCGATCGATACGGCGCAATGGCCGTGCTCAAACGGACGCTGCAGGATACACATTCACCGCGGGCGTCGGCCGCGGCGGCGGCGGGGCTCGGACGGTTCAGTGCAACGTTGTCGTGTCCGCTCCTGGTGAAGGCAGTTCGGGAGCATCCATCGGCGCTGGTTCGAGCGCAGGCGGTGGAATCACTGGGCTCATTGATTCAGTCGATTGACGAATCGAGAATGAACTCGTCCATTTCTGGGACGGATGCTGAAGGACCCAACGCGGACTCGGCTTCAGAGGTCCGCCGGACGCCGGAGGATTGCGACATTGTCCTGGCACTCGTTGAGGCGATGGATGACCGGGCGACGTTTGATGGCGACTTGGCCGTCGAGCGGGAGATTCAATCCGCGGCGGCATTCGCAACGGCGTCTGGCCGGCCGGCAGATGCAAACGGGCGTGCTCGATCCGGGAAGGACCGGTCGGTCGGCGATATCGCGGCAGGTGTGCTGTCCGACTTGCTCGGGCGGGAGATCCTGTCTAACGCGGCCGGAGCGGCGGCTGAGCGTCAAACGCTGATCGACGAATGCCGCGCCGAATATGCCCGTCGGATGGCGTCACGTCGCCTGAATCCCATCGATGGCGCGCCGTCGCGCGGCGACTAATCGACGATGACATCTTCCAGCGCCGAGCAACTGATCACGACGTCAGTAAACACGAAGATCGTCTTTCTGTTGGGCTGGATGCCGTTGAGTCTGGCTTCGCGCACGTAGACCTCCTTGGACATGTGCCCCTCGGTGCGGTCTCGAATATCGGCGTCGTCGAGCCAGTAGCCCTCGGGACGAATCTCTTTGAGGGTGCCGAGAAACGTGATCGGTCCGGCGGTATCGAAGACGACCTCGCGGCCGATGAGGCGACTGAGCCCGGCGGCGGGGTCCGTGTTCGTGGAAATGTGTTCGTTTGACACGATCTGCCCTCGTTGGTGCAAGGCGGCCCCGGTTGTTTCGGACGCTCGTCAGTCGCCCGAAACGGTCGATGGCGGCCGGTTTCAAGGTAGTTTATGCCCCGGATCGGTCCGATGACACGGGTCGGGCGATGAATCCGGGTGTATAATAGGTCTGTGAATCGTTGCGCCGCGTACACCGACCGGCCGCCTGGACCACGGGCGCTGCTGATCGGCCGTCGAAGAGGAGTGACACGGGCGAATGTTTGATAAACGAAAAATCCGTTCGGTGATTCTCTGTTCCATCGCGACTGGAATCGTTGCCGGTCTGGCTTCGCTGGCGGATGTCGGCCTATGTGGGGACTGGTGCTGTGCGCCGGGGTCCGCGCGCGTCGGGGGGATGATTCAAAGTGCGACGGCGCAGGAGCCCACATCGAAGCCGGCCATCGATGACGACGACGACGACACGCCGGCGGACCCGCCGCCGACGAAGACGCTGACACCCGAGCAGATCAGCCGTATCCGGTACATGGAACTCAACGCGATGCGAAAGCGCGATCTCGGTCCGGATCATGTCACCGTCAAGATCTCGAAGGACACGATCGATGAGTTTCTGCTTTCGATGGAGGGCCACGAGGACTTTCGCGGCAAGAAGGCCCGTCGGGCGTTTCTGAAGATGACGCCGCCGCAGAAGCTCGATGTGATCGCCCGCTACAAGGGTACGGACTATGCGGACAAGGTGATGATCGAGTCCGATCCGGACATTTTCGTCGAGTTTCGCAGGACGGTGCTGCCGCAGGTCATTCGCGGCTGTGCGACAAGCGGCTGCCACCTTTCAACCAATCGCGATGTGCCGGCGTTCGGATTCATCGGCGCGAAGCGAAATGAGCAGGCAGTTTATACAAACTTCCTGCTGCTCAATGATCTCACCGTGGGGAGCCACCGGGTCATCGATCGCAGCAAGCCGGATGAGTCGCTGCTGCTCACCTACCTGCTGCCGCGCTCGGAGGTTGCGCCGGAGTTGCGACATCCGGGCGACGTCGAATACAAGCCGATCTATCGCGCGCGAACACACCCGCGTTACAGACTGATCAAGAAGTGGATCGAATCGTTGAAGCATCCGGCGGAGGACTACGGCGTTCACATCATTGAGCCGAAGCCGCCGATTCTCGATGCCGACGATTCCGATGGCGACGATCCCGACGACGGTACGCCGAAGGGCGACAAACCGGCCGGCGATTCGCAGCCCTAGGGAATGACCCGCTCGCGCGCGCGCGCGATCTGATTTACCTTCAATCTGCCGGAATGAGACTTGATGCTGGTCGAACTTGAGGCGGTTGTTCGCTGACTCGCGCGTTCAGCCTTCGCTGATCACGTTCTCGCGCGGCGGCACATCCTTTTCATCCGCGGGCGCCGCCTGCGTCGTGGACGTGTTTCCCGCATCGGCGTGGTAGAGCAGATGCGAAACAGGCTGAGACGTCGGACCGGCGGGAGTGGGCGGTTCGGCCGGCTGAGTTGTCGCGGGCATCGTCGTCGGCCGTGCGGGCGCAGGATTGGGAATCTGCGGGTTCAACGCCTGCCCGGCGAACCTTCCAATGTAATCCAGAAAATCCGGGGTTTTGCCTTTTGAGACCTCAGTCGACGCGATGGGCTGTGACTCAAGCGAACTCAGCGGCGGGGGACTCATCCCGAGGTTCTGCTCAATCTCCGCGAATTTGCTGGGGGGGCGATCGCGCGATTCGGGAACGAGGTCGCTGAGGCCTTTCACAATCTCCTTACCCGCCTTGTCGGTGCGCCCGGCGAAGACGTCGGACGTCAACTCCACGGCGGCCGCGACCTCTTGCGGAATGCCCCCGAGAGATTTCACGTACTCTAACTGCGCCCGGGCCTTGTTTCGTTCGCGTTCGAAATCAAGCCGCTCCTGTTCGAGCTGTTGTTTCTGCAATGCGAGGCTCTCTCTCTTGGCCTCATTGTCCCGCATCTGCTGCTTCAACTCCTGCGAATGCTGCTTCAATTCGCGTGAGTAGTGGCGGATGATGCTGGTGGTTGTGACCGCGATCACGAGGAGGGCCGCCACTCCCGCCATCGCCTTGCGATACTTCCAGAGCGTCTTGTTCAGCAGATAGATCGCCGTGACCGGCTTGACCGAAATCGGTTCACCGGCCAGGAACTTTTCGACGTCCGACTGAAAGATGTCCAGCGACTGGTAGCGGCGATCCTTGTTCTTCTCGAGCGCCTTCATCACGATCGCGGAGAGTTCGCCGTTGATCTTTCGATCAATCGTGCTTGGCGATGGGGGCTCGGCATTTGCGATGTTCTCAAGAATCTTGCCCATCGACACGTTCGTGGCATACGGCATCTTGCCGGTCAGCGCTTCATAAAGAACGACGCCAAGCGAGTAAATGTCCGTGCGCGTGTCGATGGCGCTTGGGTCGCCCGCAGCCTGCTCCGGCGACATGTACGCCGGTGTTCCGACGATCTGCGCCGACACCGACATGTTCACGTCGATCAGCGTGCTGGCCTTGGCCAGGCCGAAATCCAGAATGTGCGGTTCGCCGTCTGCATCGACCAGCACGTTCGTCGGCTTCAGGTCCCGGTGCATGACGCCGCGAACGTGGGCGTGCCGTACCGCCTGGCAGATCTTGATGAAGATGCGCAGTTTCTGATCAAGGCTCGGCCGCTTGCCGGCCAGATAATCCGTAAGCGACTGGCCGCGAATGTACGCCATGGCGTAGTACAGGCGCCCGTCGGACTTGCCGCTGTCGTAGATCGGGATGATGTTCGAGTGGCGAAGCTGGGCCGCGACCTCGATCTCGCGTTCGAATCGCTTTCTCGACTGATCGGAAGCAAGCGGCCCTTCGAGCAGAACCTTCAGGGCGACCTGGCGCTTGGTCGAGATCTGCGTCGCCTTGTAGACCACGCCCATTCCGCCGCGGCCGATCATGCGGTGAATCTCGTAGCCCTCGATCGCCGGGAACTGGTGTGCGGAGGAGGCTGTGAATTCCGCCGAGCTGCCCTTTGCCTCAATGGTCTCGTCACCGGGAAGCGTCACGGCGCCGGATGAGCCGATCTTTGCGATGAGGTCGAGGCCGCTTAAATGGTCGCGCAATTCATCCGCCACCTCGGGATGCAGCGCGAGGAACTCCTCCTTGGAGAGCACTTCACCCCGTTCTCGCCGATCAAAATACTCGTTGATCAGCGCGCCGAGACGCTCATCGTGGGCGTCGGGGCTATTGGGGTCAGGCGGAATGGGATTCTCGGACTTCATTCCTGCTTGCGCGTCGCGCCGGCCTCCTGGGAAACGGGAATCCTTGGATCCGAGATCATCCGATCGGGCGGAGATATTGGGATCGGGTTCGAAGGGTGGATCACGACCCTGCGAATATCTTAGACGACTGCCGAGCCTCGGACGATCTCACAAAATAACTCTACAACCCTATTGTCTTTCGGCCGGTTAGAATTTCGGACCTCTTTTCGAGCCCCTCACCGACCGGCAATTGCTTTATTCTACAGGCAGTTGCGTGTATTGTGGCGGGTAATTCGTTCGTGAATCGGGGCTGACGCGTCCGGAGGGGCAGTTGGGCCTCCAAGATCGAACGTCGGCCCGCCCGGTGGAGAATCTCGTCTTGCCCGATTCCAAAGACACCCGAATCTTGATCGACAACGCCCGGGAGGGCGACGAACAGTCCGCCCAGCGGCTGATTGTGCTATACCACCCCCGGCTGCGGGCTCGGCTGCTGCGTCAGATGGATCCGGTCATGCGATCCAAGATCGAGCCGGAGGACATTCTCCAGCAGGTGTACATGGAGGCATTTCGGGCCCTGGTCCAGTTCACCTACCAGGGGCCGGACTCGTTCCTGCGCTGGCTTTATGCCATTCTGGATCGAAAACTGATCGACGAGCACCGGGCGATGCGGGCTGAGCGGCGGGATGTACGCCGCGAGGTCAAGCCGTCGGCCGGCTCGGGCAACCAGACCACGTACGTGGATCTGATGGCCCGTATCATGTCGAGCGGCACCACGCCGAGCCGGGTGGTGCGGACGAGCGAGGCGGTGGGGCTCGTGGAGACGTGCCTGGCGGCGCTGCCGGAGCACTATCGCGACGTGATCCAGATGCGGTTTATCGAGGGGCTTCCGGTCGCTGATGTGGCCGAAAAGATGGACCGTTCGATCGGGTCGATTCACATGATCTGCCATCGGGCGCTTCGTCAGCTTCGCGAGGAGGCGGAGAAGATGGGACTGTCGCACGAGGAGTAGGTCCAAGCCTCAGGGGCTCGCCACGGCTGCCGGCGGCAACCGATCGATCGCTCGAATCAGAATCGCCGTTTGCACGAAGCAGAGCAGTAGGCCCCAGCAGAAGATGCCGCCGTCGAGCAGTTGCTCTGCGATTCGCTCGGGCAGAATTCCCTCGGACAAGATCACCAGCAGCACAAGCTGGCCGACGAGCCCCGCCACGAACCACTTTCGAAACTGATCCGTGAGCGGCCGGCAGGTCAGGCCGAACCAGATTGCCAGGAAGACAATCGGCAGTGTTGTTGCATGGTGTTTCCATGTGCGTTCACTCATGAGCAGCATGGCGAGCAGCACGAGGCTGAATTCGAGCAGTAGTCGCGGATCGCCGCGCTCTTTCCGGTTGACGCGCGTTCGGCAGCAATACGCCAGTACCGCCAGAATCGGCAGGGTGATGGCGGGTTTGAGCAGGCGACCGAGCGCGGTGGCGGGGCGTGACATGTCCTCCATTCCGCTCTCGAACGACATCTCGCCCGACATGTGCTCGATCTTGAGAATCCCGGCGTTCGAGAACAGCCGCATCAATACACCGAAGAGCGATTGGTTGGCCGGTTCGTTGGCGGCGTAGCCTTGCAGGGCAAACGGGGCGACGAGCATGTCGAACCAGGATTTCAGGTAATCCCAGTTGGTTTCGAAACCGAGCATCAGACCGGGAATCACGATGAAGAAGAGCAGCAGCCCCACGAGCGCGCCCGCCAGCACCCGCCATTCCCGCTTGTAGGCGAAATACACGACGACCAGCGCCGGTGTCAGCTTGGTGGCCACTGCGAGCGCGACGAAGAGCCCCGCCGTGTACTCTTTCCGGCGAATGTACGCCCCCCAGGCGATGGCGAGCCAGACCATCATGAAGATGTTCAGATTGCCGTGGGTGATGTCGCCGACGACAGGCCGAAGCGAATAGACCGCCGCCATGATGAGCACGCCAACCGGAACCTGAAATCGATCCCGATTCATGCCGTTGATGATCAGCATCATGCCGCCCGCGAAGCCCGCGAGCTTCAGGAGCGACCAGACGATGCCCGCGCCGACGAATCCGAGCTTCGACAGGGGGGCGATCATGAGAAGCATCATGGGCGGGGTGGGGAACCAGTGGCCGTAGCCGTAGGGGTCTTCCTGCGTTGGATTGTCGAATATGAGCCCGGCCGTGGGCAGCCATCGACCGAGTGCAGTGCGGTGGCGTTCTCCGGAAGATCTGAAGAGGCTGACATCGACTTCGGTGATTTTCACGCAGAATTGAACGGAGGCGATGACGAGGATCAGCAGCACGAGCAGGTAGAACCCGCGCCGAACCCAGGGGTTCGTGAAGAGCTTGAGATCGGTCTGTCCGAGAAGGGTGCCGCGGTAGGCGGCGAGTTCGGCGGACTCCGCGTTGGCATTCAGGGACGCGTACTCAAGGGTTTGTGGCTTCTGCATGTTGTGTCACTCGCACTGACTTTCCCGGGCGGCATCATTGAAGGGCGTCCCGACTTCGTCAAATGAAGAGCCCCGCGCGGTGTTCGCACGGGGCTCTTGTTGATGACATGGGATCCTGCGAAGCGAAGCGTTTATTCTTCCTCTTCTTCTTCCTCATCGTTCGCCGGCTTGGCGGGTTTCTCGGCGGCCGGCTTTTCTTCATCTTCGTCCGACGCCTTCGTGCTCGCCTCTTCTTCTTCCTCTTCCGGGGCCGGCGTCACGGTCTTCGCCTTCTCAGTGGCCTTTGCGACTTCGGCCGCGGGCAGGATCAGCACATCAGCCGCTCCGCGGGAGTTGGCGTCCATGTCCTCGGGATCGGGCGACTGGAGCACCGAAACGCCGACCAGCGAGCCGTCTTCCGAAAAGACGGGCATGCCGATGTTGGTCTGGCCGAATTCGAGTGAGGCGGTGGGTACGAGCAACTCGCGCGGTTTCTTGGTGATCGCGCCCAGATTGCCTTCATTGATCACCATTGTTCGCTCGAAGAACTTGTCCATGCGATGCGTCGAAAGGAGTCGTTCGCCGATTTCAGCCTTCTTCGTCTTCTTCAAATCGAGCGACTTGTAGCCCTTGGCATCCGGTTCCTTGATTCGAATCCACGACAGGTCGAGTTCCTGGTCGCTGGTGATCAGTCTGGCCGCGACGCCCTCGGTGTCGTCGCCAATCAGGACCTTGATGTCGGTCGGCGTAATGCTGCCCATCATGCGGCGATAGAGCCGCGAGGTGCCGAGCTGGAGGCTCGAGCAGAGGATGAGGCCGTCTGATTCAATCATGAGGGCGGTGAATTCCCGTTCGTTCTCCTGGGCGCCCCCGGGGCCCTGCATCTTGAGGACGCACTTCACCGTGACGAGCGCGGGCGCGACGTCGTTTGTGAGTCGCTTGTAGAGTTCCTTCGAGTCGGCGCGAGCGACGCCGTTCGACATCGCCACCGTGCCCGCCAGTGCGAGCGCGATCAACCAGTTTGCTTTTCGTGAGGCCGTGGCCATGAGAGAGTTACTCCTTTTCTTTGGCGGTTTCAGAGCCGTCATTCGTCTTTTCGCCGGAGACGCTCTGATTTCCGGCCTCTTCCTTGTCTTCCAGCCCCGACTTCCACTCAGGCTCGACAAACTGGAATCTCGTTTGAATACCGCGAAGCACGAGGAAGACCACGCGCTCCGGCTGTTCCTTCTTGATTTTCTCCATCGCGCGGCGGAAGCTCGTGCGGCTCTTGATTTCATAGCCGTCGATCTTCTGGATCAGATCGCCCGGCTGAATGCCGCCGAGCGCCGCCCATCCGCCGCTTTCCGCCTGCTCGACGATGACGCCCTTGACATCCTTGTCCCAGAGATGGTCGTCGCGATCGAAGAACGTGATGTTGCGAACGGTGATTTCGAAATCCTTGTCCTCGGTTCGACGCGCCTCGCTGGGGCCGTAGCGCGTTTCCTCGAGTTGAACCTTGATGTCAAGCTGCTCGGTGCCGCGAATGACGGTGATCGTCGCTTCGCCGTCGGCGTCGAGGCGCTTGATCTGCCGCGCGAGCAGACCCGCATCCTGCATGCCCTTGATGCGAAGCTTCTGGCCGTTCAAAGCGACGATGATGTCGCCGACCTGAAGATCCGACGCGGCCGCCTTGGTGCGCGGATAGACGCGTGTGATGCGGAAGCCGGGCTGATCGGAATGGCCGAGGCGCTTGGCCAGCTTTTCGATGATCGGCTGGGTGGCGATGCCGACCCATGCCTTGCGCAGGTCCCGCGGCGGATCGTCCGGCTCGTCCGGCTTCGGCTTGACGAGTGTCAGGTGATTCTTGCCCTGGCGATCGAATTCGATCAGCACGTACTCGGGCAGCGGCTCCATCTCCATGATTTCAGTGTACTTGTCCGCGAGCGCTTCGAGCGACTCGATGGTGTCACCTTCGACCTTCAGAATGACGTCGCCGTAGTGCAGCGAGGGTTCGGCGATGTCGGCCGGTCCGCCGGAGCGAATGCCGTTGACGAGTGCGCCCTTCGTATCGGGGCGGTGCATTTGCAGGGCGAGGCGCGGCGTAATCTCCGCGACGGTGATGCCCCATGAGCGGAGCGATGTCTTTTCGCCGCGATCCTTCTCGAGCTTTTCGGTGGTGAGCGTCGATTCCTGCGTCTGATCGTCGCGGAGATACGACACTTTCAGTTCCGTACCGATCGGCATGTCCGCGATACGTTTCATGAGCGGCGGAATCTCTTCGGCGAATTGAACCGTCACCGCCTCGCCGTTGATCCGCAGGATGACGTCGCCCGGCGCGAGACCCGCTTTCTCGGCCGGTCCCTTCTCGACGATGGAGTTGATCAGAACGCCCCGGTCGTAGCCGGTCTTCTTGATGGGCTTGAGGCTGACGCCGATCCAGCTTCGCGGCACTTCACCGCACTTGATCAACGATTCCGCCACCTGCTTGGAGAGATTGGAGGGAATCGCGAACCCCATGCCGTTGCCGCCGAGTTCGTTGACGCCGACGATCTCGCCCTTGAGATTCACCAGCGGGCCGCCGCTGTTGCCGGGATTGATCAGCGCGTCGTGCTGAATCCAGCGGGTGAAGAGGCCTGTTCGCTGGCCCTGGTCGAGTTCCATCTCGTCCATGTCTTCATCCGAGAAACCGCCGGTGAACACGCGCTCGGTGTTGGATACGATGCCCAGCGTGACGGATCGCGACAGCGAAAACGGCGATCCCATCGCCATCACGTAGTCTCCCACGCGAAGTTCATCCGAATCGCCGAAATGGGCCACCGGCAGGGGCGTGCTCGGGCTCTTGAGCTCCGACAGATCAAGCTTGATCACGGCCAGATCGGTCAGTGGATCTTCACCCACCATCGTGGCTGATATTTCCTGCTTGTCAGCCAGCGTGCACTTGAACTTCTTGCCGGAATCGGTCACGTGCTGGTTGGTCAGGACGTAGCCTTCCTTCGAGATGATGGTGCCGGAACCCGTGGCGGCGCCCTTGTGCTCCTTGCCGCCCCAGTAGTTCACAGTTGAAACGCGGATATTGACCAGCGCCGGATAGACCTGATCGCGCCCGAGTTCGATCATCTCGCGAAGGCCTTCGCGAAGCGCTTCGGATTTCTTCAAAGGATCACCGGGCGTTTCCGAATCGAACGCGGCGGTCGTCGAAAGGCCGGCGACGAGCGACATCGCTCCGACCAGGACAGCGAACAGGGACCGATTCCGTGATCGGCCGGTCACGGGCACGAGATGAAACATGTGGCGTCCTTTCGGGTGGGAATGGGGTCGATGTTCATGTGACATCTGGGCGGGACCCGCGAAACTTCCCCTGGCGGGAAGTTTCGACGAATTGGAGCAATATCGCAAGCCCTGATGGCACTCGGCCGGAGCGCGTCAGGCCTCAAAGCCCGCCCGGCCGATCAACTTGACGAAACGGACGCCGATCAGGTTCCGTTCGCACAATCGACCTTTGATTTTCTCGACGAGCACCAGGCGTTGTGCTTCCGCATCGCCGACGGGGAGGATCATTCGCCCGCCATCCGTCAGCTGATCGGCCAGCGCCGGCACGACTTCGGGAGCGACCGCGGCGACCAGAATCCGATCGAAGGGCGCTGCGTCGGGCCAGCCGAGCGTGCCATCTCCAGTACGGTATTCGACGTTGACGATGCCGAGCTGGTTCAATCGACGACGTGCCGCGGCGGCCAGCGGCTCAAGGCGCTCCAGGGTGAAAACCTTCGACGCCAGCCGGGCAAGAATGGCGGTTTGATAGCCGGTGCCGGTGCCAATTTCGAGAATGCGGTGGGATGAGTCGATGGACAGCGCCTCGGTCATAAAGGCGACAATGTACGGTTGTGAAATCGTCTGCCCCAGTTCCGTTGAAAGCGCCCGGTCCTCATAGGCGTGCGACACGTTTTCGTCAGAAACGAACTCCTCCCTCGGAATCCGCCTCATCGCATCGAGGACCCGATTGTCTTGAATTCCGCGCCCGGCGAGTTGTTCTTTGACCATCCGGTCTCTGAGTTCCTGAGGTGTTGGTTGGAAGTGCATCGAGCGGTCCTGCGGGCGGTCTGGCGCCTCATGGATATCTATCGGGTATCCGCGGCCGGCTCCCGTCCGCCGATCACAGTTGCGACCCCGTGATTCGGCAGGCGGACCCCGGGAAGGGGCCTCGCATGCCAAAGAAATGGGCGTTCGGGCGGCCGATTTCCATATTTTCGTGAACTATAGACTCCGGACGACCGTTTCATACAGAAGCCGAAGGGCCAACCGCGATTCCGGACACAGCGACTCCAGCTGACGGCATTATCGGTCGGCGCCTAAAGTTGTTTATGACGGAACGGTTCGGTAGACTTGTGAGGTGATTGGTTTCGCAGGCTCCGGCACGGAGGCAGCAGTTGGGTATGGCATTTCGTGGACATAAGGTCGTTGGCAGGACCCTGCTGCTCGCCGCCGCCCTCGCTGTCGGTTGCCAGGAGCAATCGGGGCCCGATACATCTGCCGCACTGGGCAATGCCGTTGGCCTCTCTTCCGGGCTTCTCGCAACGGACGGTTGCCTGGACGCCGCCGATCCCCAGAAGCTCGTTGGCGAGATGATCGACGGCATCAACACCGAGCGAGCCAAACACAAGCTTCCTCCGCTTCGAACCAACCCGGACCTGATGCAACTCGCCGACTTCTACGCCTGCCGCATGGTCGATGGCCGGTTCTTCGGCCACTACGACCCCTACGACCGATCGACGGTTGACTCACGGGCTTCTGAATTCGGCTACGCGTTCATCCAGATCGGTGAGAATCTCGCGGCCCGTCAGACGACGGCGCGTGACGCAATGGCGGCACTGATGGATTCGCCCAGCCACCGGGCCAACATTCTCGATCCGATCTACACCGAGATCGGCGTCGCCGTGAAGATCGGCGGCGAGCACGGCATCTACTGGGTCCAGGAATTCGGCCGGCCGATCACCGATGAATTGCCGCCCGGCATGGAACCCGCCGGATCGGGCGGTCCCACGGTTCCCAAAGCGACGACGCTTCCGGCCGACGACGCGCCGGTCGCGCCGGCGGCGACGAGCCAGTCTGCCGAGTAACAACTTCTCATTCTCTAAGTGTCATTCAGATCTTGGTGGTCAAACTCTGCGCCGATATCGTTCGGAGTAGCGCGCGAGTCTCACTTCAGGGATGCATCAATTCGGCTGGAGCATTTTACGATCGAGTGAATCCAGCGATGACGATGCTCCAGGCCGGCTCTACTTCCCGCCCAGCTGCTTC
>CALLKH010000527.1 GCA_938008425.1 uncultured Planctomycetaceae bacterium
GAGCAGCGGCGGCGAGTACACGTGAAGCGTGATCAGGTCTTCGTTGTTCGCCTGGAGGTTTGAAATCTGGTGGATGTCAGCGTCCTGGGAGCCGCAGATCTGGTCTTCATGCAAAGTCCGCGACGAGGTGGCGTAGATCTGCTTGTTTGGGCTTTTCTCGAAGTAGGTCTCCGTCGCGACGCCCCTTAAAACGCGAACACCGCAGCTTGAGCCGCGGTGGTCGTGGATCGGACTGCGCTGGCCGTTCTTCCAACAGAGAATCAGGGCGTGGTAGCCCGGGCCGGCGTGCATCAGGTTTCGGCGGTAGGACTCCCGGCCGAACTTTACGAATTCGCTCACGTCGTCGAGGGTGATCTCAAGCTCGCCCAGCATCGTGGTCAGTTCGTCGAGCGGCACGCGCTCGGCGTGGCGATCCATCTTCGCAAGAAACTCGGGCAAACTGAGCGACACGCGACAACTCCCGCAGGGCATTCGGCGTTCAACAGCGACATCACGGTCAAACGTCTGATTCATCCTCGGATTCATCTTACATTGAAAACGACGGAAGGGACAAGCGATTTCGCATCACAGCCCGTCTAAGCGGCGTTTGAGCGTCTGAATCACCACCCGTCGACCCCGTGATCGGACAAGGGGCCGCGGCCTGTGCCCTTGTGGCTACTGACCCTCGGTGATGGTCAGAAGCCGATCCACACCGACGTTGGTCAGCGTCGTTGTCTCCCCCGACGGCCATCTCACCTCCAGCGTCTCGATCATTTCGGCCTCGCCGAGTCCGAATCGGGCTTCCGGTTGAACGCCGGCGAACGCGCTGGTCGTCGTCACGATCTCCGCGGCCTGCGTGTGCCCGCCGGTTGTGACCAGGACTTTCGCGCCGATGCCGAATCGGTTGCTCGCTGTGCCGACGAGGCGAACCGTGAGCCAGTGCATGCCGCTGTCGGCCGGATTAAGAAACATGCGGACGCGCGGGTCCGAGGCGCCGTAGAGCAGGCCATTCGTCAGGACCAGATCGGAGAATCCGTCGCCGTTGAGATCGCAGGCGGCCACGGCGCGGGCGGCGTCGTTGCGATTGAATTCGACGAGGCGGGTGGGCTTAATGTTGAACAGGCCGCGCTTGCCGGTTTCATCGGTAAATGAGCCGTCGCCGTTATTCGCCAGGAAACGGCCGACGCCGTGGCTGTCGACGCGCAGCACGCTGGCCAGTTCGCCGATGAGGTCGCCGGCCCAGTAAAGGTCGAGCCGGCCGCGATTGTCGGCGTCGAAGAAGGCGGCGCCGAATCCGAACTCATAGCCCGCTAGGCCGAGGCCCTGATTGAGATTCTCCGGCGGCAGATAGTCCGAGGGTGTGACGCTCGTTGTCGCCGTGATGTCATTGAGAACACCGGCGTCATTACGAAGCAGCTTATGAAAGAGGGTGCCTGTTGAATTCAGGTGGGCATGGCCGACGGTGTTGGGGAGCAGCAGCGACGTATCAAAATCGCAGCCGACGTTGGTGAGAAAGTAGTCGATATCGCCGTCGGCGTCGTAGTCTCCGCCGGCGATGCCCATCCAGCCGCCCTGCTTGTTGAGCAGGTCGATCTGGCGGCGGGTGAAGGTAAGATCGCCGTTGTTGTGGAAGTAGTCGATTCCGCCGGGAATATCGTGAAGATCGAAGAGGTCGGTGTGGCCGTCGCCATCGACATCGCTGAGATAGAGCGCGAACGTGCCGGGAATGAAAGTCTGTGAGGCGGTGGAATCGGACTGCCCG
Source organism: uncultured Planctomycetaceae bacterium (assembly GCA_938008425.1). Lineage (GTDB taxonomy): Bacteria > Planctomycetota > Phycisphaerae > UBA1845 > UTPLA1 > JADJRI01. The sequence continues at coordinate 1,742 of CALLKH010000527.1, forward strand.
GGTTGCGGGGTTCCTTCGATGCCGGCCGTCGTGATCTGTTCGAACTGCGGCACGCCGGCGTTGATTCCCGTGCATCGCCAGAGTTCGTTGGGCTGCGATTCGTAGATCGGCACTTGCAGGTTGGAAGTGGCATTCAGGTCGTAGCGGCCGATGACAAGATCGAGCAGGCCGTCGTTGTCGAGATCTCCCACGCCGATCGCTCCCGCCGCGGACTGGCTGGTCATGCCGGTTTCGGCGGACGTGGTTTCGCGAAACGTGACGATGCCGTCAGCGTTCAGGCCTTCATTGAGAAACAACACGGCGCCCGCGGCGTAGCTGGACGGCACGCCGAGCTTCTGTCGGCCGATGATGAGATCGAGTCGGCCGTCGTTGTTGAAATCGCCGACGCCGCAGGTCATCGAGAAGTCGGGTGTCATGGCGATGCCGGCGGCCTGGCCGATCTCGGTAAAATTCGCGTCGCCGTCGTTTCGAAAAAGCCGATTCGCACGGCCGGGGCCGTTGGTGACGACGAGATCAATGTCGCCGTCGTTGTCGGCGTCGAAGGCGGCCATGCCGCTCCAGCCGTTGGTGGCGCCCTTTTCGCCGAGTCGATCGGAGATGTCGATGAATGCGTTTTCACCGGCGAGGCGGCCGGGAAGCAGGGGAACGTAGCCGGCAGTCGTGTCACAGCCGCCGGGGATGACTGCGAAGACGATGAAGAGCGCGGTACAGCCCGCGGCGGTCAATGCCGCCATTACGGTTTGAAACCGGCGAGCCCGAGTTGAATACCCGTACATGAATCGAGTCTCCGAGCGTTTGTCACGGATTCGAGATTATCCGGATGGCGCGGCCGGTTGCAACAAGTGTGGGAATATCGGAACTTCGTTGATGATTGCGAGTCGGTTGCGAATGTGAACCGATTCTGAGACCGGCAGCCCATGAGACTTCGGTGAGTCACTTCGGCCCCGTCGTCTGGACCAGCTCCGAAAGAAGCAGGGTGAAGTCGAGGAACCTTGCGCCAGCGCAGATTGTCCAGCGAAGAATGAGGATTCGCGACGCGCCCTGCGGAAATGCGTGATTTTCGATCGAATCACGCACCCCCGTGCCGTCGCCGCCTGACGCGAATTGGGCTAAAATGGGGGAATCATGCTTGAACTTCCTCAAAGCCTGTCAGCCGTTGCGTCGCGCTCGATGGACGACATCGCCGCGGCCGCATTGGCGGTGCAGGCGAACGTAGTCACGCTGCGCGTTGCCTTTGGCCGCAAGACGGATCGCCCTGATTTTCTGGCGGACATTCGAACGCCGCCGCCCGGCGGCGTCGCGTCGCGTCGCGAGATTCTGCTGGACCTTGAAACGGTGAAGTCGTATTCGCCGGATGAAGTCTTGATGCGGCTGCGCCAGGTCTGGGGCGAGTTCTGTGCGCTGTGCTGGATGTTTCCCTTCGTCGATCCGCAGGCGCCGATGGATTTTCACCAGCTTTCGCCGGCGCAGACGATTCGCTGTCCCAACGACGTTCAGAAAAAGCTCGACGAGGTTCAGCGGCATCTCTGGCGGATTCAGTTGGAGTTGCGGCAGCGAAACGACCCTTCGGCACGAGCCGACGCGGCGTTTCAGAAGGACTTTCAGGCCGCCCAGATGATGCCGGTGCGGATCTTCAACCAGGATGTTCGATTTGCGTCGAATGAGCGGATCTTCACCGCGGCCTGCGAGTACGCCGGCATGCTGGCGGCGTTTCGATGGGTGTCGGATGCACGCTGGGCATGGGAGGCGCCCGGGATCATGGACGTGGTGTTGACGGAGGCGGCGGCGGGCGATGCCGACGCGCCGTGCGACGCCGATGCGCCGTGCGATGAGTGCTAAGCCCCATCCCGCTCATGGGCGACGCGCGTCAATTCTCTCACTGCCGGGCAACCCGCCGGACTACTTCGTCAGCGTGATGTTGCCGTTGTAGGTCTCGATCTCGAATCGCGCCGTGCCGTCGCCGAGCCGGCCGATCGTTTCGCGACTTGAGATGCTCGTCACCGTCAATGGAACCGTGAGTTTGATTCGGCCGTTGTGGGTGCGACAGGCCAGTTCAGTGTTGGCGGCCTCGTTGATCCTGGCGATGATGGTGCCGTTGTGCGATTTGACGCGCCCGCCGAGCTGCTTGGCGCCGGTAGCGTCGAAATGAATGTCGCCGTTATGGGTGGCGAGGTTCATGGAGTCGGCCGGCGCGGACGCGTGGATGTCGCCGTTGTGGGTGGTGACATCGAGCGCGGAAGATGCCCCTTTTACGGCGACGTCTCCATTGTGAGTCAGGATCGTGGTCGCTCCCTGAAGGCCCTTGGTGTGAATGTCGCCATTGTGCGAGACAAGATTTGCCGCCAGGCGCGCCGGGAGCTTGACTTCATAATTCACCACGGCTCGCCAGTCAGCCTGTCGCACGCCCTGCCATTTCGAACAAAGCTTGTGGCCCCTTTCACCTTCAGCCTCTGAAATCAGCTGAATCGCGTCCCGGCATTTCTCGGCCGAGGCGCGGTTCCATCCGCCGAACTTCGTGACGACCTGCACCTGGATATCGGTGGCGGTCTCAGAGCCGGTCAGGGTGATGTCGCCGTTATGCGATTCGACCGCCAGTTGATCGAGTTCCGCCGCGGGAATGTTCACAATCTGGATGTCTTCGATCCAGACATTGGCGCCGCAGCCGGACACCAGGGCGAGTCCGACGATCGCAAGTGAAAGATTCATCAGGCGGGGACAGACGGGGCGTCGACGATTCGGTTGCATGGCGGATTCTCCAATAGCGGTCCTGGCAATGCGGTGCCGGAGATGAATTGATCTCCCACGGCGCAGTATTTCGGAATTCCGAAGGGATGCAACGGAAAATCGGTCGGTGGCTCTCGCGGCGGGTCCGTCAGGGGCAGGAATAGGGGCCGCCGGCGCACTCGTGGGTCGAGAGCAGGGCCGAAACGAAGCAACTGATGTCGGCTGCGTCGAGTGTGCTGCTCGCGTTCATGTCCACCAGGGCGAACTGATTCGGCGTGAGCGAGCCGGGCGCGAGGTAGCCGGCGACGAATCCCTGAATGTCGTCGCCGCGGATGTGGCTGTCCCCGTTGATGTCGCCGCGACAGGGCGGCGGCGGCGGGGCGACGTCGGCCACGACCGTGAGCCTCGGGGAGTTGGTGTGCGAGCCGGAGTTGAAGGTGTAGCCGAGACGGGCGTCGATGGCGGTCAGATACAGCGACACCGGGTCCGGGGTTCTCAGGTCGGCGCTGAAGCCGGGGGTCAGCGGCAGGAAGTAGGACTTGTAGCCGAAAGCGAAATTGGTCTCGTAGGTATTGCCGAGCAACTCATCAGTCGCGGCATTGAGAATGGACCGTCCGTAGTTGAAGCCGATCTGGTTTCCGGTGGCGACGCCGGGCGAGTTGGGTCGGCCGTTGCCCTGAGACCAGTTGTCGCTGGCCATCCAGGTGATGGAGAACTTTCCGGTGCCGATTCCGAAGATGGGATGGTTCGGTGCGGGATCCTCGTAGAGAGAAAGCTCGGCCGAGACGACGACCCAGTTGCCGGGTCCGTAGATATTGTCGAATTGAACAATCGCGGGGATGGGATCGAACTTCATCCAGGTGTCGCAGGTGCCGCGAATCTGGCTCAGATAGTTGCGGGCCTGCGGGCCGGAGACGTTGAGCGCGCCCGCGCTGCCGTAGGTCGCCTCCGGCGCCGCCTGAAGTTCGAACGTGTCCTCGATGGCGTACATGACGGCCATCGAGCTCGACTCGAAGCAGGCGTCACATGTGGTGTTGTCGCCGACGAAGACGCCGCCGACGGCTTCGCACGACGCCTGGTCGCGGATCGAACACGTCATCAGGACGGTGTCGCAGCAGGCGCCGGGCACGCCGCCGCGCGGATCAGCCTGAGATGCACTTCCCGCGGTAAGCAAGACGACGACGGCCAGGATATGACAAAGAACTGATTGATAACGAACGATCACCACACCCTCCCAAGGCCGACCGGACGGGGCTCGCGCTGTATGACCTCCGTCGGCGAATCTGCTATCAGTGTAGAGATTCGTCAGCGAGCGGGCAACAAAAGTGGATGGCCGCTTGGTCGCAGTGGGTGGAATTCCTCAGCGATAAGGCCGCGATGCAGGACGGAATCGGTGGTCTTGATCTGGTTGGTTGTTCCGAATTATCGGCGATTGGAGGACTTGTACGCAGCAACTTGGGTTCGGCCCGTTCCCACCGGGCCGATTCTCCGTCTCACGAATTCGCCACGACATAGGCGACAAATCATTCGCGGAGATAGGCACTAATCCGAAACGCCGAGAGCACTGGCGGAGGCGTAATTCTGCGTGTGCGTGATCGAGAGCATCACACGCGTGATGCCGAGCCGTTGCGCGACTTCCAGCGTGTGCCCCGACAAGGTGACATGCGGCTGGCCGTTCTTGTCGTTTCGAATCTCGATGTCCGTCCAGGCGATCTCGCCACGCCAGCCGGTGCCGATCATCTTGAGGATGGCTTCCTTCGCGGCGAATCGGCCTGCGATGTGCGGCACCGGGTTCTTGTGGCGCTCGCAGTACTCGCGCTCAAACGGCGTGAGAATGCGCGACAGGAACCGGTCGGGATGCTGCTTCCAGACGTGCTCGATGCGCTCGTTTTCGATCAGATCGATGCCGTGGCCGATGACGTTCATGCCTGAAACGTAGCCTTGGGTGAAGAACCGTTCAAGGGGATCAGGCGGCTTAATCCGGCCAGACGAGATTGCCCAGCGCCCGGGGGTCGTACGCGTGGCGCGGAACCCGGGCCCAGTCGGAGTATTCACCGCGCGTCGGCTCGAGCCGGGTGAGATTCAGCCCCCACACGCGGTTTGCGGCGGCGTGCTCGCCCAGCGATGCGATCGGAATCGCCACCTCGGCCGACCAGCCGTATTCGGTTCGAATGACGCAGCTTTGCGGCAGCGCGCCGGGCCAGGGCTTCACGTCGTCGATGGGCGGCCGGGTGCCGATGCCCCGTTCGAACCTGGGATTGCCGGTCGACTTGAGCACGATGTGATACAAGTCGCCGCTCTGCGTGCCCTTGTTGGACGGATCGAGGATGATCTCGACCAGGTCCTCGGCGATCGGCATCAGGTCTTCGTAGTCGACGAAATTCTGGAACGGGGTCGGATCGTCGGTGGACTCCGGCGCCTTTTCCGGCGTTCCGGCGTGAATGCCGATGTAGAACGTGCCGTGCGATTGGAGAAAGTAGGCGATGGTCTGCGACTGGGCGCGGGGTCGCTCGCGGCCGAGACCGGCGCGATCGGTGATGAGTCGAAAGTCGCCCGCGGCATTGAATGCAGTCTGGGGCCAGTCGTCGAGCCGGCCGTCGATGGTGATGGGAAACGGCGCCTGCGGCGCCTGAACGATGGCGAGCGTCGCGGCGATCGGAATCTGCCCGAGCGCTTTCGCGTCGAAGATGACCGGCAAAACGGTGTGGCCATCGAGGTCGGTCGCGGGCAGCGGTGCGCATCGGGCGAGGAGCCTCTCGCGGGCCAGCCCCATCTCGGGAAGCGGTCCGATTCTGACCTTGTCGCTGATGCCGGTCATCGTCTGCGGCAAACCACCGAAATAGAGTTCGCCTTCAAGCGGTGTTCGTATTTCGCTGCGAACGCCGACCTCGAAGGTGGCAATCCAGCTTGCGTCATCGCTTCGATCACTGATCCGCAGCCGGGCCGACTCGGGCCAGCACTGAATACTGCGCGTCGCTTCGAGGAATCGAATCCAGTTGAGCCGGCCGACATCGTCGTTGACGAGCGTCGTGTTGAACGGCTGAAGGGCGAGTTGCACCTCGTCGTCGAGAATTCGCCGGGCGAGTTCCCACGTGGACGGCTGATCGATGCGCCGGCCGAGCAGGCCGTCCTGGTAATTGTCGCCATAGGCGTCAGTGCCGGCGGCCTTGATAAGCGAGCCGGCGATCAGGCGGGCGGTTTCGACGCGGCCGTTCTGCTGGAGCAGTCGCAGCCGCATGTAATCCTGAAGGCCGATCTGAAGCTGCTTGAGCCGAACGCTGGGAATGGGGCCGGGCAGGCCGAACATTTTTCCGGGATAGACGAGCCAGGTGTCAGACGCCTGGCGCCGTTTGCGGATGGGGGCGTCGAGCACGTCCGGCGGCCAGTCGGTCGCGTGGTCGATCATGATGGCGCTGTGGCCCTGCAGATTCGCCTGCCAGGGAAGGCTTCGCGTGTGAACGGGCGGCGCCTCGACGGCGATGGAGCCGCTGTAGGGCGGCCGATCGGGCAGAAGCCATGTTCGCTTCCCGAGTGTCTGAAGTTTTCTGAGCGTTGATGGGTGTTGATAGCGGGCGGGTGTGGACCAGATATCCACGAGCGAATGAAGGTCTTCGTAGTGGTGGCCGAACCAGCCGAACGGCGCCATCGACTGAGGAATCAGTCGTGAGACAAACGGCAGATTCGCATCGGCCAGGTGGGTGAGCGTCGCGAAGCGCCGGACGCGGTTGTAATCCACCGCGTCGGCGGAGACTTCAGGCGGGTACTCAAAATAGACATACGCGCGATCCAGCCGGCCGTTTTCGCGGAAGTGGTCGGCCACGGCAACGAGATATTCCTTCAAAATCGCAGAGTAGGTGGTGGTGTCGAGGCCGCCGTAGCGCAGCGGATCGGGCTGGCGCAGATCGACCGGCAGCGGCCAGAACTCCGCGGGACGCCTGTCGTCATAGGCCGAGCCGTCGATCAGCGGCGCACAGAGGTTGTCGTAGTCGGTCCAGTCGAGTACGAGCGTGCCGTCGAGATCCTGCGAGAGCCGCGGGCCGATCTCCGTGGTGACGGGTGTCAGGCCGTGGTCATGGAGGAGCTTGAATGTATCGGTGATGAGGCGACGGGCCTCGGGTTCGTCGGTGTAGATGCGGGGATTGTCGGCGTCGAGCGAGGTGAAGGCCCGGATGAGCGGTTTGAGTTGCACGTTGGTGATGACGGGGATCGACTGCTCGAGGTCGAGGAAGAGGTCGAGCACTTCGAGCGAGATCGAATTGCGCTGAATGCCGCCGGTGGAGCTGGTGACGATGATCGCGCCCGTGTACTTCCCGACGTTGGTGCTTGGCGGAACCTGCACCTCCACCCAGAAGACGAGGTTTTCGCCGCGCGGAATGCTGAAGGGCTGACCGTACTTTGGCGCGTCGATCGGCACGAGCGCGTCAGGCACGCGGCGGGGTTCGCGCAGGCCGGTCGAGCGAAGATACCAGTTGGGAAACCGATCGACGACGACGGACCAGTGCCGATAGATGCGCACGGCGTCTGCGGGAATGCGACCGGCCGGTCCGACAAAGCCTTCGACCGAGAGTTCGACGCCGCTGAACGTTGTGTCGGCCGCGTTCAGGACGAACTCGAAGGCGAGCGTTTCGTTCACGGCGCCGCGGAGGGAGATTTGATCGTCGAAGCGGTCGAAGTAGTCGGTTTCGTTTCGCGGCTTATCGGTGGGTTCGATGACTTCCGAAGGCCCGGCCGCCCAGCCAGTCGGCATTTCGGCGACGCGCGGCTGATCGGGGACGCAGGCGCCGATCAACAGGACGCTGATGAGGATTCCAAAGGCGGTAGCCCACGGGGTCAAATTCACCCCGGGCGGTCTGACAGCGCGCGGTGCGGCGGGAATCGTGTGCGCGGAGATTCCTCGCGCGCGGGTGAGTCGGGATTCGCGAAGGCGGGTCATCAAAGGGCAGTCTTCCGTCATGCGGCGAGCATGTGGCGGTCGGCGTGGGTTTTCGCCGACTGACCGTAAATCATCGGAAGGATCGCGCCAAGGCGTGGCTTCCACGGCGTGGAATGGCCGATGAATTCGGGCGTCCCGTGGTGTCTGGGGCGCATACTCGGACCTGAACGCGGCCGACACGGGGCGGGATCACCCTACACGGCGCGGCACAGGTCAACTATCATGATTATTAGACTCAGGAACGTGAATGAAAAGCAAAACGGCCTCAAAAAAGCAGCAGTGCGCCCCGAAGCCGCCCCCGGCGCAAAAGGGCCGCAGCGTCGCTCTTCCGATCATTGATCCCGACACGGGCATGAAGCGCTCCAGGGCGGGCCGGTGGCGAACCTATTCGCTGGCGGCCGTACACGTGCTGATGATCGCTCACTTCGTTCAGTGGATGGTCTCGGGGAACACGTTCACGCCAATCGAACCTTCCGAATCGATGGAGACGATTCGCGAGGGGAAGATCAACATGGGCTTCATATTCTTCGGGCTCGCCATTCTGTCGACGTTTGTGCTGGGCCGCTGGGTGTGCGGCTGGGGCTGCCACATGGTGGCGTACCAGGATCTGACGAACTGGATTCTGAAGAAGCTGCACCTGCGGCCGAAGGCGTTTCGCACGCGCTGGCTCTTTCTCTTCACCACGGTGGTGCTCGCGGCGGGGTGGATGTTCTTCGTGCCGCTCGGCGCCCGCATCTGGAGCATGATCCAGGGCGCGCCGCAGCCGACGCTGGAGATGCACCTGACGCGAACCGGCTTCTGGGACACCTTTCCCGGCCCGTTCTTTGGAATTCTCACGGTGCTCATCGCCGGAATGGCGATCATTTATTTCCTCGGCGCCAAGGGGTTCTGCACCTACGCCTGCCCCTACGGCGCGGTCTTCGGTTTCGCCGACAAGTTCGCCCCGGCGCGCATCCGCGTGACCGACGCCTGCACACAGTGCGGCCACTGCTCCGCGGTGTGCACGTCGAATGTGCGCGTGTCGGAGGAGGTGAACCTCTACAAGATGGTGGTGGATCCGGGCTGCATGAAGTGCCTCGACTGCGTGGAGGTCTGTCCCAACGACGCGCTTTACGTCGGATTTGGGCGGCCATCGTTCGGCGCGAAGCCGGCGGCGCCGCGAAAGCCGGTGAATTATGATCTGACGTTTGTCGAGGAGATCATCGCGACGATTCTCTTCGTTCTCGTGCTGATGACGGTCAACGGGCTCTACGGCGGATTCCCGTTTCTACTGTCGCTCGCGATGGCGGGGATCATGACGTACCTGTTCATGAAGGCCGGTCGGGCGATGCTGTCGCCGGACGCGATGATGCAGAAGGTGCGGCTAAAGGTGGGCGGCAAGTTTCGGCCGGCCGGCGTCGGGTTCATGTTGATCGTGCTGGGGCTGGCGGGACTGACGGCGCACTCGGCGGTCTGGCGCTATCACGATTACTTTGGAACGCGGGCGTTTGACCAGGTGCGGCCGCGATTCGGCTGGCAGTACACGCGGGCGGGTGATCTCGCACAGAGTCTGACCGACGCCGAGCGCGCGTCGGCCGATGCGGCGATGGCACATCTTGAGGCGTGTGAGCGATGGGGCCTTTTGATGCCGGTCGTGAAGCGAATTGATCTGGCGTACGCCTATGTACTGGCCGGGCGGACGTCGGAGGCGATGTCGCAGGTTCGTGCCGCGGCGTCGGCACATTCCGAGGATGCACTGATTGAGCTTTGGCAGGCGCGGATGGAAGTTCACGCGGGTGACGCCGAGGCGGCGCGGGCCTCGTTCGCGAAGGCGAGGGAGATCGAACGCCGGGATCGCGAACCGTGGGCGGCGAAGTCGGACAAGGCGCGGTTCGGCCTTTCGTCGGAGATCTGGGCGGAATATGGGCGGTTTCTGCAGGCGTCCGGCGATATTCCGGGCGCGGTGGCGGCGTACGAAAATGCGGTGAAGTTTGATCCCGGCTATTACATTTCCCGTCTCTGGCTGATCGATGGCTACCTCGCGGCGAATCGGATCGGCGATGCGCGGCGTGCGGCCATCGGGGCGATTGAAAATCATCTTGAATCGCCGGAGCTGCTCGCGCGGATGAAGGAGATCCGCATGAGGGACAACGATCCAACAGGGGCGATCGCGGATTATCGCACAGCGCTGAAGAGCCACCCGGACCATGTTGTGCTGATGGATAACCTCGGCGCGTCGCTTGCGGAGGCGGGGCAGTTTGACGATGCGGCCGCAGTGCTTCGCCGGGCGATTCAGCGATACCCGGATTCAAGAGGAGTTCGAACGACGCTCGGTGGCGTGCTGATGATGACCGGTGATTATGCCGGGGCGCTGAAGGAGTTCGAGACGGTGCGGCGGATATCGGAGGCGAACCCGGATGATGAGTGGAAGTTGCTGGAGACTCGAGTCGCGATGACGCTCGCGGAATGTTATGCGCGGCTCGGGCGAATTGAAGACGCTCGACGGGAGCTCAATCGAGTTGTCGCGAAGGGTTCGGCTCAGGAGAGGAGCGCGGCGGAGGCGATGCTGGCGGAGCTGGTGCGGATGGGGAATGGGCGGCCGGGGGGATAGGAAACGGCGTAAAAGGCGATTGGAATAGGAGAGTCGAGTGCGTGCGCCTGCGCGCGCTCGTCACCCCCACCCTAGCCCTCCCCCGTCGAGTGGGAGGGAATTAAGGCCTCGCTTCGCTCGGCCGTGGTAGATCGGGCGGATTACTTTCGATTCCCCTCGATGTGAGCGATGAGTTTGTACGCCAGCTTGGCGGCGAGGAACTCGGTTTGGGCGCTGCCGGGGATCGGCGAGACTTCGACGATGTCGAAAGCGACGATGTTGCGTGCCATGGTCGTGGCCTTGAGCAGGTCGGTGACCTGGAACCAGTCCATGCCGCCGGGTTCCGGGGTACCGGTGCCGGGTGCATAGGCGGGATCGAAGCCGTCGATGTCGATGGTGACGTAGACGTTTTCACTGAGCGAGTCCACCGCCTGCATGATCCAGTCGACATTGTTTCGCGTTTCGCGCGCCGTGATGGGCTTAAAGTGGTGCTTCTTCATGAAGCGGTGTTCGTCGAGGCTGTAGTTTCGAATGCCGACCGGGACGACGGGCACTTTCTGCTCGAGCACCCGGCGCATGACGGCCGCATGGCTGGCTTTCGTGCCTTCGTACTCATCGCGCAGATCGGCGTGGGCGTCGATCTGAAGCACGCTCAGTTTCTTGTGCTTCAAGTTCACGGCTCGCACGAGGGGCGCCGTGATGGAATGCTCGCCGCCGAACGTGATCAGCGTCTTGCCGTCGCGAACGACGCGCTTGGCGGCCGTCAGGATCTCGGCGTGCATCGCCTCGGGGCCGGCCATGTTGGGAAAAAGCGGGTCGAGCGTGGCGACGCCGAATTCATAGAACTCGCGTTCGTACTCCTCGTCGAACAGTTCGACCTGCTGGCTGGCGGTGATGATCGCCCGTGGGCCGCTTCGCGTGCCGACCTGAAAGCTGACGGTGCTGTCGTAGGGAACCGACAGGACGGCGTACCTGGCTTTGTCGTACCGGGCGTACCTTTCGGGGAGACCGAGGAAGTTATCGGGCTGTTGGCTCATCTGGCGCCTTGCTCCTGCAGGGGTTGCCGCTCCTGCGCATCGGGTTCGTTATTCGGCAATGGAGGATAGCCCAGATGGCGGAATTGCTGAAGAGAGAAACGATGTGTCGCGTTTACGGCGCGGGTGCGGGTATTCGAAGTAAAAAGCGGCACCCTTATTGACGGGAGGCGAATTGTGAGTAAAAAGAGCCCTGCGGGAAGCACGCGGGTTTGGGACCTGTCGACGGCGGTTGCTACGCTCCGATCCGCCTGCTAGAGGAACCCCGTTACACGAGGAACACGCCATGACTCACGTCGTCACAGGACGTTGTGTGGACTGCCGCTATACCGATTGCGCGACGGTTTGCCCCGTTGAATGTTTTTGGGAGACTTCCAACCCGGCCATGCTGGTGATCGATCCCGACACCTGCATCGATTGCGGCCTTTGCGTTCCCGAGTGCCCGATCCACGCGATCTACACCGAGGACGAAGTCCCCGCGCAGTACGCCGAATGGACCAAGAAGAACGCGGATCTGTTCAAGGGCGGCACCAACATCACGGAGAAGAAGGATGCTCTTCCGGGCGCGCTGTCGCTCGAGGAAATCCAGCAGAAGGAGAAGGATCAGGGCTGGGATATCCCTGAACCAGGCGGCGTTTAGTCTGAATTCCCTTCATTCACCGTTTCAAACCCTCGCGCGCAGGCCGCACCGAATGGTTGCGGCGTGCGCGTTTCTTTTTTGTGCCGCCTTCACATGGGCGACCGGCGCGGGCTGTTCCACCGGCAGCGCCGGGAGCACCATCGTCTACTATTGCGACGGCGCGGGCTGGTACTCCGGCGGGCCTCGCGTAAAGCGGGGGCTTCGCGACGCGGAGTTCGATGGCCTGTTTGAGACGTTCACCTGGAGCACGCTGCTCGGCCCCGGCACCGATCATCTGATTGCCGCACGAAGCGACCTCGTCTCCGCCCGGCTCGCCCGGCGAATTGCGAAGTATCGAAAGCAATACCCGGATGCGAAAATCCATCTCATGGGCCTCTCGGCCGGGACGGCCGTTGTGCTCGGCTCGCTCGAACAGCTTCCCGGGGATGTCTTTGTCCAAAATGTCGTGCTGCTCTCCCCGTCGGTGTCCGCCTCGCGAGACCTGGTCCCCGCGATGCGCCATGTTTCGGGCTGCCTCTACGCCACTTCCAGCCGCAAGGACGGGATTTTGGGCCCCATGGTGGTCAATGCCGATGGCGGCGACGGCCCGCCGGCGGGTTTGAACGGATTCAAGCGGCCGAGGCGACGCAGGGATGGAACGACTCGGGCATATGCCCACGTGGTGAATTTGCCGTGGCAGCCGGCCTATTTGGCCTATGATTGGGACGGCGGGCATACGTCCGTGACCAGTCCCAAATTCATTCGTTCGGTCATTGCACCGAGGCTGTTCAGCGACGGGATGTTCCCGCTGGACCGGCCGATGATGGTCCTCGCGAATGGGCCGGGCGACGGGTGAGTTTCATGATCAGAAGGAAGCCAATTGAATATGGAGTCGCGGTGCTGATCGCGGCCGTTTCCATCACCGGCTGTTCGGATGGAAACAGTTCGAGCGTCCGGCAGGCCCGTGTGGCCGAGGAGCGCGGCGAAGCGCACGTGGCGTACGACCACTACTGTGCGGCCGCCAAACAGCGCCCGGAGGATGCCGGACTTGCGGCATCGATCAAGCGGCTTGCGCCGACGGCGGCCACTTACTGGGAATCCCAGGCACGAATCGCGGAATCGCAGGGGGATCACGCCGAGGCGTGGCGGCGGGGAATGAAATCGCTCTTGATCAGGCCGGATCAGCCGGGCATGGCGGAATATGTGAACCGGCTGGAATCAGAGCATCCCGACGCAATTGCTTCGTCCAGACAGCAGTGGATGAACAGCGGGCGAATTCAGGTAGCCGCGGCGCCGAATGATCTTTCGGAAGTCGAGTCGCCCGCAGCGCAGGAGCCGGTCGTCACGGCGTCGGCGGCGCCGCTGCCGAGTGCGGCATCGAATACGCGAAACCGCGACGCGGATGACCGGGAAGCGGCTCGCCGGCGTGAAATGGAAAGACGCCAGCGCGAGCGGGATGACGCCGCGAAACAGCGGGCGGCTCGTGAAGCGGAACTGAAGCGAACGCGTGAGCGCGAGGCGCAGGAGCGCAAGGAGCGGGATCGCGCGGCCCAGGAGCGCCGGGAACGCGATCGACAGATCGCTGAAGCCCGTCGACAGGAACGCGCCCGCAAGGATGCGAAAGCAGCTCCCAAGACGCTGGTCGAAGACGTCGAACCGCAGCCGTCGGAGGGTGAGGGGGTTTCGGAATTCGCCGTACTCTACACGCTCAGTCGAGACGAAGATCAGCACCCCAAGCGCGTGCGCCTGGCCGACGGCATCTATATGAAGCTTCGCGATGTCGATGACGATCGAACGGTCGGCATGGACCTGGACGACGGCAAGGACCGCGTGCAGAAGATTCGCGATCTGAAGGTCGGGCAGTCCAAGCTGTTTCGGGGTCGTTCGGGCAAGTGGTTCCGGTTCACGCTGATCGAGGTGCGGCCGGAGGTGGAGACGATTCGCGTGGGTGTGAAGCCGGCCTGAGGTTTGCCGGCGTGCGTCATTTCTTGTCGGAACTCGTTTCCTTGAGTTCCATTCTTCTCAATCGATA
>CALLKH010000528.1 GCA_938008425.1 uncultured Planctomycetaceae bacterium
GAGGCCCATGTCACGCTAACGTCACCCGAAGTCAGCACCGCCCCATTGGCCGGCGCACTGATCGTGATGGTCGGCGGCGCGGGCGGGACGACCATTTGCGTGGTGAATTGAACCGTCGCCACGGCCCCGGGGACCGGAATCAAGTTGTTGGCCGCATCCACGAGTTCTACCGACGCCGTATGCGAACCGGGTGACAGGCCCATGAGCGTGTACGAACCGGAAAGCTGCGCGCTGGTGACGGGAGCGCCCCCGTCCAGTCGGATTCGCACACGATCGACGCCCGTCGTGCTTCCTGTGGTGGTCCAGCTCAACGTGGTCGAGTCACCCGTGATCGTCGCGCCGGCCGTCGGCGCGGTGATCGACACGCTCGGCAGCGTGCCGGCGATCGTTACGTTGACGGTTGCCGTGCTGGCGCCACCCTGGCCGTCGGACACGCGAACCTGAAACGCGTCGGTTCCGACAGTGTAGGCATTCGGCACATAGCAAAGCGTCACCGATCCACCCGACGTCGCCCCGACGAATGATGCCGTGCCACGGGCGGCCGGCTGCGAGATGGTCCAGGCGAGATCGGTAAGCGGCGTATCAGCATCGGTGGCCGCGAGCGTGATTCGATTCGCTGCTGTTGAGCAACCAGTGTTCAGACCGACGCCGAGCGAAAAGTTCGGACCGCCGGTGACGACGGGCGGAGACGCCGTCGAAACGGTCTCAATTTCAATCGCCGCGATCTTGGGATTCTCGACACCGTGCCGAAACTCAATCGTCAGCGCGCCGTCGGAAACGCTGGTCGTCATCTCTTCCACGACGGCCGTCAGCGCACCGGCGCGGGCGAAAATGTCGTAGTCATCAAGAAACAAACCGCCCTCGACGAGAACGTCAAAGACGCGCCGCCCGACCTGCGAAGTGGGGCCGTAATTCTCTGAGAAATGCAGACGCACTCGATACGAGCCGGCCGTGACCGGAATGGAGTAGATCAACTCCGGCGCATCGGGCTTGTCCCATCGTTCGGTCTGATAGAGCGGGTCAGCGGTCGTTCCCGCGATGGGCTGGTTGACGCTGAACGTCTTGCCGGTGTTGTAGAAGCCTGCGTCGGAAACCCAGCTTCGTCCATCGGGATCGATATAGGTGGGACCGCCGCAGTTAATGCGATGATGAACGGGATTGATGGAGAGGTAATAGGAGAGCGGTTTCTGAAGACCAGGAACCGGATCATCGTCAGTGCCATCATCCTGCGCAGGCTGACTCGTGACCGGGCCGGGATTGGGACTGGGATCGGGACCGTCGATGGGATCCGTCACCGGGGGCATCGGATCGTCGACGCCGCAAGCGCCGTTCACCACCGCCGCGCAGGCGACCATGAGCAATGCAACGGCGCACCGCCGCCTGAAAAATGGCGCGAAACCGTTCTTTCTCACCCCCGTTGCTCCTTCGTCGTGGGAATAACCGTGACTGCGATTATATCACGCAAAACAGCCGCCGATCAAACGAAGGTCTGAGAATAAGGGATGCGACAGCCGAGAATTGTGCCAATCATTTGCCACGAGGGCGCGTGAGTTCAAACGGGTTCGGGAGCGGTGGATGGGTGGAATCGATCAATGAGACAGCCGGCGTTCATGAGAGTGGCCTCGCGCACCTGCGTTGGCCGGCGAACGATGATTATCGCCCCATGCCGACGGCCAATTGGCCATCGGAATCCGTCCGGCCCAATTCTGAAGGTGATCGGAAGATGGCGTCCGAATAACGGCTGCGAATCTCTCTTTCCAGGACCGAGCCGCGTCGAACAAACACGAACCGCGGCTTTCCCATCGCCGCGCCGTCCCACGTCCACGCGGCGCGATCGACCCACCAGTAATGGTCGCGAAATTCGGTTCGGTGCAGGTGCCGCCGCCATGCGGTGCGGACGTTGTTCATGATGAAGTGCGGCTTGCATGAGAGCACGTAGGCGAAGTCGTTCCGTCCGAACGGCGGCTTGGGCGTTCCGTGCCGGGCGATGTGGGCGTTGGTCAAACCCGCCATGTCGAGAATCGGCGCTTTCGGGGCATAGTAGCCGAGTCTTCCGAGCACATCGGTGGACGCCAGCAATGCCGGCTCGCTGGATTCGCTCAGGATCGACGCGAGTTCAAGATCCGGGCTTCCGCCGGCCGTCGGCCGCTGCCACTGAAACTGGCCGACTGCGCAGAGGAGGACGGCCAGCGCGGCGGAAAATCTCGCCGGAGCCAGCCACGCGACACCAGCCCGGCGTCGCAACCGAAGCACGGCCGTTCGAATTCCGAGAGCAACGAGAATCGTGAGCGGCGCGAGGTACGGCGTCAGAAGGCGGAACGAGCTCATCCAGTCGCCGAAGTTGTACACCGCGACCGCGAGTCCCATCGCCGAAAAGGCCGCTGCCAGGATGATGACGCGCGACTGGCGAGTCGCTTTCAGGGATTTCAGCCGCACGGCGCCGGCGTCCATCGGTTCCGCCACGGTCGAATGCCGCCACGTACGTCGCAGCGCGATCCAGATCGGAATGAACGCGAACACCACGACCGGCCCGAATGTGTAGCGAATGAAATCGGCGACGTAGCCCCAGCCGGGCTCATTAAAGATCAACGCCGCGCGTTCGCCCCAGGTCGCCCGGGCCAGCAGCGGCAGCATGGCGCTTTTTGCCTGAACGCTGTTGGGCATCAAGGCGCCGTAGTAGCCGAGTCGGAACAGCATCAACCCGCCAACGAGAAGGAAGGCCGGGATTGCAACTCTGGCGGTTTCCGCCCATCGGCGACTGCGGCCGGCGGGGTAAGCGGCTGTCAACACCACGGCGAGCACGCAGAGGCCCAATCCCTCAGGCCGCGTGATGGCCGACAGCCCCAATAGGGTGGACGCAAGCGTCAGTCTGCCTTCGAAAGTGGCACTCAGAGCGGCCATAATGAGAAACCCAAACAGGCCGGTCTCAAGTCCCGACATTGCCGAGCCGCACAGTGCCGTCGATCCGCCCAGCAGCAATGCCACGGCCATGGCGATCCAGAGGGAACGCGTCAACCGAAACGCCAGCCGAATGCCGAGTGCAACAGTCCCGATATAAGCCGCCGCACCCATCGCCCGGGTCCAGCCGATCGGCTCAAGACCGAGCTTCATCCCCAGCGCCGTGAGCATGACCCATAGGAAATTCGAATAGCCCTCGACCCGCTCGCCGATGTTGAATACCAGGCCGTGCCCTTCCACGAGATTTCGGGCATATCGATAGGAAATGAATGCGTCGTCGACCACGATTCGCGGAAGCCACCAGACATGAACCGCGCAGAGTGCGCAGCCGATCACGATCACCCACGCGATCCCGAATCCCGCGCGCCGACTGTCGCCAATGTCAGTTCCGCATTTCATCGCATCTCTCCATTCGGTCGGCCCCGGACGGGCCTCCACTCCGCCCGCCCCGCCTTCGTCCGATAGGGAATGCGACTTTTGGCGCTTTTCCAATCGGCCCGGGCGGTCTAAACTTGGGTCAGATAATCATGAATTGACCGCACCCTCGCGCCGCCGGACCGGGCGGAACGCTCCGGACAACGACTGCATGACTTCGAATCCCAGTTTCCCCCAACTCATCACCGACGAGGCCCGACTCGCGGCGATCTGCGAAAAAGTGAAAGAGACAGGCTGGTGCGCCTTTGACACAGAATTTGTGGGCGAAGACCAGTTTCGGCCGGAAGTCTGCCTGATTCAGATTGCGGTCGACGGCGACTGTGCGCTGGTCGATCCGCTTTGCGGCCTCGATGTCGCCCCGGTTTGGGAACTGGTGGCCGATCCGGGCGTGCTCAAGCTCGTTCACGCCGGCAGCGAGGACATCGCCCAGTGCTGGGAGCAGATCGAAAAGCCGCCCGCGCGG
>CALLKH010000529.1 GCA_938008425.1 uncultured Planctomycetaceae bacterium
TCACGCTCCGCGGACGGAGTGCCTTGACTTCTCACTTCATATAGGTGGCACCCGACTGGTCCTGGTAGATCAGGTCCGACCCGTGCTGCGTGACGCCGTGGGTCAGTTCATGGGCGACCACGTCGAGGGCCCCGGCGAACGGCGCGCCGTCGCCGAAGACCATGACTTCACCGTTCCAGAAGGCGTTCTCCATGCCCTGAGCGTAGCGGACGATGCCGATGATCGTGCCGCCGTTGCCGTCGAGCGAGTTGCGATTGAATGTCGAAAGGTAGTAGTCATAGGTCTGCGAGAGGCCGACGGCCGCACTGACGGCATCCGGCAGCGTCCAATCGTTGGCCGATCCGGATGTCACGTGGCTGGCGGCCAGATTGCCGCTGGCGTCGAACTCCGAGTGGTTGGCGTCGAGGATCGTGATGCAGCCGCGTGAGTTGGCGACATCCGTGGGGTTCCGGGCGGGATCAAACATCTGCTTCGCCGTATTGATCATGTAGAAACTGTCGCCCTCCTGCCAGACGTCGAACTGCTCGGTCTGGCCGAAGAGATTGCGACCCGAACCGCGAATGGCGCCGGAGCAGACCTTGTTGTATGCCGTGAGGGTGGAGCCGTTGTGGGCGTCGATGACCACCACCCAGTGCGTCAGCTGATCGGCGTGAATCTCGACCTTCCATGCCAGTCGCACGGCATCGCTGCCGCTGTAGATGAGCAGTTCGCTCGCTTCGATCTCACCGGCGCCGAGGCCGGCGGCGGTCAGGGCAAGCTGCGCGGCGGCATCCTGGGCGATCGTCGGGGTCGTATTGATCTCGGTCGGCGACTTTCGGAAGGTACCGTTGACCAGATCGACGTTTCCGTTGGTATCGAGGTGAACGACGACTTCCGCCGGCCAGACCCGCAGTCCCTGGAAGGTCTGCTCATACCGGACATGGCTTCGGCCGCCTTCATCGCGGTTCGACGACTTCAGCACGAATTCGCTCGCCGGATTCTCAACACCGAGGAGCGCGTTGTTCTCGGAGAGAAACGCAGCCGCCGCCGCCCGCGGATTCTCGCTGCCGATCACGCGGCCGTTGGCGGAGGGAACCACGCCGCCCTTCACCTTGATCTGCCGCGGCGTGCCCTTGGCCGGATCGACGCTGACCGAGACCGGGCCGGTCGTTTTCTGCTGCAACTGGATCAGCGCTTCGCGCTGTCCGCCGCTCAGTTCCACCGCCATGGCAATCGAGGAGATCGCCAATACGGTGACCGCCGCCACTGAAGCGGAGAAACTAACCATCTTGCGGGTCGCGTTGCCTGCTGCCGTTGTGATTCTGGGGAGAGCCATCTGGGTAACCTCCGTTCGCTCGCATTCACTCCCCGGCAACGCTGCCGGGTTCGGAGGAGGTACCCCTGACACGCGAAAGTCTGCCGCGCCGGACTAAAAAAAATGTACATGGGCCCGGCAGACTCGTTCACTCTTGTAAATCATTTCAAATTCTGAGGTTACGAATCGACCGGCGACGGCGGTCTGCGAAGTTGGCCTTGGCCAGCCGATCGAATCGCTCCAAGGCGGCCGAAAAGAGATCGAACCGGGCCTGGGAACCAAAGTACGCCCTGACTGTCGGTATGAGCGCCGACGGCTTGTTACAGACCGATCAGTCCGATATCATTTCGACCAGAACCGGAGCCCCGACACGACCATGCCGAGACCAAAGACTTTCTCGCCCGATGCCGCTCTCGTTGAAGCAATGCGTGCATTTTGGGACCTTGGATACGCCGGCGCCTCGATCGACATCCTGATCAACAGGCTGCGGATTCGCCGCCAGAGCCTCTACGACACCTTCACAGACAAGTCTGCCCTCTTTCTCAGCGCCTTGGAGCTGTACGACCGGGAGCATCTGGCGATTGAACGGCAGGCGTTGCGATCCGGCGGCCGCCCGATGGATGGGTTGCTCAAACTGGCTGCGGGATGGAGTCTCGCGGCGTCGGCCAATCGCGGACGCGGCTGCCTGCTGACGCTCTCGCTTTCGGAACTCGCCGGTGTGGAGCCGATGCTGCATGAAAGGACCCGCACACTCAACGACGGCCTGGAGTCGGCCATTCGATTTCGCATGGACGAGGCTGCCGAGGCCGGGGATATGCACCCCGACACCGACACCGGCGCTTTGGCCGCGTTTCTGGTCACCGCGCGCCACGGCATGATGGTTCAATCGCGCGCGGCCGCGTCGCCCGACTCGATCCGCGCTGTTTCAACTGAATTGAACCGTCGCCTTCGCGAAGCGGTGGGAGTATCATGAACGCCGATCGGGCCGATCACCGCAGATGCCGTTCGAGTGGGACACCGAATCCAGTCCCGTGGAGCTTCAGGCTTGTGCCCCGAATGCAAGACACCCATGCTCGTCATCGAGTACGACGCCATTGAGGTCGATCACTGCCTGACCTGCCTCGGCACCTGGCTCGACCACGGCGAACTCGACCTGATCGCTGAGCGAGCAAAAGGCGATGCTTCCGCGATATTGGCAGCCCTTTCGAAGGCGCAGGTCCGCCGGAGCGATCGAAGGAAGTGCCCGCGGTGCCGGCGGCACATGAAGTCTGTGACGCTCTCCAGTCCGGCGGGACTCGAGATCGATGTCTGCCCGGATTCTCACGGCTACTGGTTCGACCATGGTGAACTGGTAACGCTGGTGCGTTCACAAGGCGGCGGCTCCAACGCCGTCGCGGACTATTTTGCCCAGGTTTTTCGCAGCGAATTGGAATCCGGTCCGAAGGATTCGAAAGGAGAATAAAGTGACTCCCGTCATGATTGGCATCATCGGTGTAACCGGCGTCATCGTCGTGATCGCGATGCTGGTCGTCGCGATGTACAACGGCCTCGTGCGAATGCGCAACCAGGTGAAGAACGCATGGGCCCAGATCGATGTGCAGCTCAAGCGGCGACACGACCTGATCCCCAATCTCGTCGAGACCGTCAAGGGCTATGCGACGCACGAAAAAGAGACGCTCGATCGCGTCATCCAGGCCCGGGCCGGCGCGGTCTCGGCGCGTGGAACCGGCGGCATCGCGGCGGCGGAAGGTGAACTCAGCCAGGCGCTCGGCCGGCTCATGGTGGTCGCGGAGCAGTACCCGAATCTCAAGGCCAATACCAATTTCGGCGCGCTCCAGGAAGAACTCACATCAACGGAAAACAAGATCGGATTCGCCCGACAATTCTTCAACGACGGCGTCATGAGCTACAACACGAAGCTGGAGTCCTTTCCCACCAACATCATCGGCGGCATGTTCAACTTCGAGAAGGAGGAGTTCTTCGAATTGACGGAGGCTGCGGAGCGCGATGTGCCGAAGGTGAGCTTCACCTGATCGCCCGCGAATTTCACTCAATCCATCGACGGGACCTGTTCAGCGCAATCCCGTGAACGATCAATTCGAACCGGCGTCTCGGTTGGTTCGCCGCTAGACGATGACTGCCGCACATGTGGGACATCATTCGACAGAACAAACGCGGATCGTGGCTTCTGCTCG